>JAVUPY010000011.1 GCA_032252755.1 Terriglobia bacterium | reverse complement strand
GGTTTGCACCAGCAGCTCCGCGCCAAGTTGTGCCAGCCGGTCATGGAGCGTGGCCGAATCGTCTTCCGGCAAAATCGGCGTGCGTCGTTGCGTCACAATGGAGCCGGTGTCCAGACCCGCGTCCATTTTCATGATGGTCACGCCCGTTTCGATGTCGCCGTTGGCAATCGCCCATTGAATCGGGGCCGCCCCGCGATACTTCGGCAGCAGCGACGCATGGACATTAATATTTCCCAGCGGCGGCAGATCGATCATCCACTGGGGAATGATCCGCCCATACGCGACGACAATGATCGCATCCGGCCGGATCGCCTCCAGCCGCCCCCGAAACTCTTCGTTGTTCTTGATCTTCTCCGGCTGCGTAACTGGAATCCCATTCGCGAGCGCAACCAGCTTCACTGGAGTGGGAGCCAGTTCGAGTCCTCGACCCTTGGGCCGGTCCGGCTGCGACACCACGAGCGCCACTTCAAAGCGTTCCCGAATCAGCGCCTCAAGACACGGCACCGCAAACTCCGGCGTCCCGCAGAAAACCAGTCGCATTCTTCAATTGTACGTTTTACCTGGAGAATTGTGCTGCTTCGGTAGCGCCTCGCCCGGTGGAAGGGCCTGAGGCTTGCCAGGAAATACGTTTATAGGAGGTTGTTACTGTTTTCCCCTTTTCCCTCTGACCTCTGCCCTTACTTCCAATCCCCACTCTTCATCAGCTTCCTTATCTTCCGCTTCATCAAATCCCGCTTCAGCGCGCTGATGTGGCTGATGTAGAGCTTTCCATTGAGGTGATCGGTCTCGTGCAGGAAGGCGCGTGCGAGTAGTTCATCGCCGGTTTTCTCAAACCATTTTCCATTCACGTCCTGCGCCCGCACCGTTACGACATTAGGCCGCGTCACGTTTTCGCGAAATTCCGGGATGCTCAGGCACCCTTCCGAAGACGTCTGCCGCCCCTCGGTCTTCATGATCTGCGGATTGCACAACACGATCTTTGCGTTCGGATCTTCCTTGAACGTTACGTCGATGACCGCGAGATGCAGCGAAAGCCCGATCTGCGGCGCCGCCAGCCCAACGCCATGCGCCTCGTACATCGACTCGAACATGTCGTCGACCAGCTTTTTCAGCTTCTCATCGAACTCTGTGATTGGAGCAGCGACTTTTTCCAGGACAGGGTCGCCGTACTTTACTATTGGGTAGATCATCAGTAGTTTCGCAGCTGCTCGCAGTATCCCTCGAAATTACGGCGTGTTTCAGTCATCGAGTCGCCGCCAAACTTATCCAGCGCGGCTCCCGCCAGCGTCATCGCAACCATCGATTCGGCGGCAACTCCCGCCGCCGGCACTACGCACACATCGGAACGCTCGTACGCGGCCTCAACCTGCTCGCGTGTCGCAAAATCCACCGAAGGTAACGGCCGCCGCAGTGTCGAAATCGGCTTAAGATACCCGCGGACGATAATGTCTTTGCCGTTCGAAATCCCGCCTTCGAGGCCGCCTGCATGGTTCGATGGCCGCGTGAATCCCGCCCACTGCCTAGCGCCACCGTCCTTTCCATATCCTATAGCATCGTGAATCTTGGACCCAAAGGTTTGCGCGGCGCGAACGCCATCGCCAATCTCCACGCCCTTCACCGCCTGCAGCGACATCACCGCCGCCGCCAAACGCGTATCCAGCCGCTCATCCCACTGCGCGTAAGTCCCCAATCCCGGCGGCACATTATGCGCGACAACCTCGAAAACACCACCAACCGTATCCTTCGTCCGCAGCGCGATATCGACCTGCTCCTTCATCCGCTGCTCGGTTTTGGGCTCCACGCAGCTCAGCAGGATCTCCTCTTTCGCCGCCACCTCGCGAATTTTCTCGAATGACACATCCGCATCTGCGATCGCCACCTCGCCCACCTGGATCACATGGCTCAGAACTTCGATTCCGAGTTCTCGCAGAAACAGCTTGGCAAATCCGCCAGCCGCCACTCGCGCCGCCGACTCCCGCGCCGACGCCCTTTCCAGAATGTATCTCGCCTCAGGGAAGTTGTATTTCAGTGCTCCTGCAAGGTCTGCATGTCCCGGCCTCGGCGAAGCCACCCGCTTATGCTTCGACGGGTCCCCGGCCTCGACCGGCAGCGACTCTTTCCAGTTCTCCCAGTCGTTGTTGCGAATCATGATCGCGACCGGCGACCCGATCGTTATCCCGTTGCGCACTCCCGAAAGCACGTGCGCCCGGTCGCGCTCGATCTTCATTCGTCCGCCGCGCCCGTACCCCTGCTGACGCCGCCAGAGTTCCCGGTCTACGAACGCCAAATCGATCGCCAGTCCAGCCGGCAGCCCCGAAAGGTTCGCGATAAGGGCTTCGCCGTGAGACTCTCCCGCTGTGGAAAATCGCAGCATAAAACGATTGTAGCTGATACCGCCAACTACTCCGTAAGAGTCAGCCCCGGCGCCAGTTCTCAGGTGAATTCCCCATTTGAGCGCTGGATATTCCCGGGCTGCGCTATTAAGATACTAGTAAATTCGGTAATCTAGAGGTAAGTCCCGAGTTAGTAACTTCTCATAAACGCCCCGGTGATCCTGCCTTTCCGCATCTAAGGAGTCATGATGCCCGCGCTGTTGCCGATCGCTGAAAAGCACCGGCACTCGATTCTGGAACTCTCCCACGACCTGCAGCCCCACGTTGCCGAAATCGCGCAACGCTGGCGCCGCCAGATGTTCGAGGAATTCCAGTTCGATGGTCGCGCCATGGCAGCCCTTGAGCGCCTCAACCTGGGCACCGGCTTCGGCATCTTCGCGCGCGGCGACTTCGACACCTTCGCCGAGAACCTGCAGTACTTCGGCACCCGCCTCGCCAAGCTCCAGATCGACACTCGCGCCGTGGCGCGCTCGCTGGAGCTTTACCAGGAAATTTGCGCCGGCTTCGTCCAGGAAATCCATCCTGAGGCGAAGGCCGAGCGCGTTCTCGCAGCCCTGCAAACGCTCAGTTCCGCGTCCTTCGTAGCCGTCTCCGGTGCCTACTTCGACACGCAGAACCGCGCCTCTGCCGCATTACTCGCTCTGCTAGATGCCGAGCTCTCTGCGCAGAGTCTTCCGGCGATCCTGGAGCGCGTCCTGGAAATCACGACCAGGACCTTCAACGCCAGCGTCGGTGTAATTCTCCTTCTCGATTCGGAGACTTCCGTCCTGCGCGTGAAGGCCGCCGTCGGACTCGGCAGAGACGAACTGAACGAGCACCTCGCCATCGAACTCGGTCGCGGATTCACTGGCCAAATTGCCGAATCCGGCGAACCTGGAATCCTCCCCGATCTCAACGCTTCCAGCGGTCTGCTCAATCCCGTGCTGCGCAACCACGCCAAGGCCCTGTGGGGGATGCCGCTGAAAGCCAACGACCGTGTTATTGGAGTCATCGTGATCGGCTTCGAGCGACCCTATCAATGGCTGCCGACCGAGCGCGACCTTCTCCGCGCCATTGCCGACCGCTCAGCTCTCGCCATCGACCGCGCCGCCATCATGGACGCCGTACGCGAGCGCGAAATGCGAATCGCCGAACTTTCCGGCCACCTGCTCAAGGCCCAGGAAGAAGAGCGCAAGCGCATCAGCCGCGAGTTGCACGACGAAACCGGCCAGGCGCTCATGGTCATCCGCCTCTACCTCGGCATGCTCGAGTCAACCGTCAGCGGCAAGGCGCCCAAGACGAAGATTCACGAACTCCTCGACGTCGTCGACCGCACCATCGAAGGCATCCGCCGCATCATCGCCCGACTCTCACCTTTGTTGCTTCAGGAGCTAGGCATGCTCGCGGCCATCCGCAAAGAAGTTAAGGACTTCTCCCGGAACACCGGCGTGGAAACCGAGGTCGCGCTCGCGGAAGACATCGGTCGCCTCGAGCCCGAGGTCGAGACCGCCATCTATCGCGTGGTGCAGGAGGCGCTGCACAACATCGCCAAGCACGCGCAGGCAAAAATTGTAAGCGTGCAGGTCACGCGTGACGCCAAGGGCATCAAGGCCATCGTCGAAGACGACGGCGTGGGAATTCCCGGCTCGTCTCAGAATCCGCAGCGCCGAACCTTCGGCCTGGCCGGAATGCGCGAGCGCATCTCTGCTCTCGGCGGCACAATCCGCGTAAATTCCCGCAAGGGTCAAGGAACCAGAATTACGGTCAATGTACCAGTTTCGAACAGCAGCGAAGCAGCCGAAAGCACGAAAATAGTCATCCCAAGTAGCCAGGTTCATTCGGCTACTGGAACAGGCACGAACTAGAGGACAGAGGGACTATGCCGAAGATCAGATGTTTACTGGTAGACGATCACACCTTGTTCCGTCAGGGCGTACGACGCCTGCTCGAGACCGAGAGCGATTTCGAAGTCGTGGGCGAATCGCCCGACGCCGGCGACGCCGTCGAGAAAGCCCGCGACCTGCGCCCCGACATCGTCCTCATGGATATCGGCATGCCCGGCCTCTCTTCCTTTGAAGCCGCGCGCCAGGTCCGCAAGAACCGTCCCGAGACCAAGGTCCTATTCCTCACCATGTACGAGGACGAGGACTATCTCGTGCAATGCCTCGAAGTCGGCGCCGCCGGCTACGTTCTCAAGGACACGCCCGCGCCCCAACTCGTCACCGCCGTGCGCGACGTCTACAAGGGCGGCAAATACCTCAGCTCGCAGGTCCTCGGCAAACTCGTCGAAGACTTCCGCGCCCGCGTCCGCGACGCCAAAATGCGCCCGCGCATCTCCACCCTGACGCCGCGCGAACGCGAAATCCTCAAGCTCCTCGCCGAAGGCAATTCCGTCAAAGAAATCGCCGTGCTGCTGGGCCTGAGCGTGAAAACCGTCGAAGCCCACAAGTTCAACCTCATGCGCAAACTCGACATCCATAACAAGGCCCAACTGGTGACGTACGCCATCCAGAAGAAGATCATCAAGATCCCGGTGAACCAGTAGGCAACCGAAGAACTGAAGAGCCCGCGAACCGAAGAACTGATAACCACGACTTGGGTGCCCAGTCCTGGCTCCGCTAGGGCGGGGTTTTTGCTTCTGTCACCACATCCTGCTGATCATCCCAAGATCGTCATCCCGAGCGGAGCTGGACGCACCCTGAACTCGTCATCCCGAGCGGATCCGCGATTTGGGTTTTTCCGCGCCGGACTTTACCGGGGTCCCCGGCACGCCCGCTTTTGGCGCGCTGGGTGGTTTAGCGCGGTCGCGTCGGAGTCGAGGTGACCTGCATTCTCTCCGGACACCACGAACCTGATTTTCCCAGCGCCCCAGACCTCCTTTCAGAACCCAACTCTCTTCTCAGCGTTTTTTCAGAAAAAAACCAGATTCCTTCAAGGACTCTCCCTCCGCCCTTGCCCTAATCTCCCTTCAGCCAAGACAGGCAAAATTCAAAACAGGTGAGGAGAAGGAAATGAAACTGTGGTCAGTGCTCAACAAGCGCAACCTGGTGCTGCTGGCGCTATTGGTTTGCGCGTTCACAATGGCATCAATTTCAGTTGCTGCCCAGAATCTGCAAAATTCGGATGCCACCCAGGCTCCGCCCAAGGTTGTGCGCACGGTTTACCAGGGCGAAACCCACGTCGGACGTTGCTGCAAACTCTGGGATGCGTCCATCACCGTCACAGAACCGCAAGACAAGCTGGTCCCGATCGTAGTCACCTTCAGCGTGGACTACCGCGCGACCGCGCCGTTCTACGCTGGTCTCCGCCTCAATGATGGAGTGTGTGCGTTCTACGGACCTGCGAATGTTCCGACCTTCTCTCCGGAAAACCAGGCGTCATTCTCGCCGGCAACCTTCCGATGGGTAATCATGCCCGGCGACTACAAACTCGCCAAGGGCCCCAACGTAGTCACGGTTTGCGGAGGTGGAGTCGATTTCTTTGCCGAGAACGACACCATCACGCTCGGCTTCAACACTCTCTCGGCGGAACTGGTGAAGTAATCCTCTTCTCAGAACCACGGACTGGTAACGCCGAGTGCCCCGCCCTGGCTTGGTAGGGTGGGGTTCTTGATTTTCTTACCACTGTCCCGTTGATTAATCCCAACCCCGTCATCCCGAGCGGAACCGCCCCCCCAACCTCGTGATCCCGAGCGGAGGCACGCCACCCCCAAAGTCGTCATCCCGAGCGGAGCGCGCGACCGGGGCCCCCGGCAGCTCCGCTGCTGGGGTGGTTGCGCGCGGAGTCGAGGTGACCTGCATTCCTCCCAAGTATGAACTCTCCTGTGGCGGCTGACCCACCCTAACCACACTTTAAGAGTCCTTCGGGTGCCCCGTCCTAGCTCCGCTAGGGCGGGTCTTTTGCTTTTCTCAACGCCTACATCGATCCTCGAACAGCCCAACCTCTTCGGCGGTTCACCTGACCGCATCCTAGAGTCCAATTCCCTTGCATTAACGAAGTCGACACTGATAGGTATTCATGCGCATTGCAGTTAAGAATTCATTATGAACCGAAGCGGGGCAAACTGCCGCAGTCACCAGATGCGGGTTAAAACGAAGAACGCTGAACGAAGAACGAACAACCAGCCGGGAACTGAGAACGCCGTTATCACCTGTCAACCGTGCACACCTCACAATTCCTCGCAAAATATTCAGCGCACTCGAAATATAGTTTCAACCAAAACCTCAGAAATCACTCCTCAATTTGATATAATGTATTCGGACAGAGTTCCATCGAACGGCGCCTTTACCGGGCGCCGTCGCTATTTGCGATCTTTCTCAACCCGCGCACCCGTATCCTTTAGCCGTGCCGAAATGCGGCAAAAATCACATTTTTCGTGCGCAAATCCTTGCGAACAAAAGGCACTCTGATATTTTCAGATTTAAAACCTTTGTTCTCATACGTCTCGCGCCCTAATTTCCGTAAGTGATTGAAAACCGGAGGAACCAAAACAGGGGGTGGGGCTAAAGCAGAAGGCCGGCAGATGCAGCCGGCCTTGCGACTCTTAACGGACCCGGAACTACTTCTTGGGAGCGACCGCGTCCTTCACGGCCTTCGCGACGTAGAACTTGCAAACCGTCTTGGCCGGGATCTTGATCGGTTCGCCGGTCTGCGGGTTGCGGCCCATGCGAGCCTTGCGCGCCGACTTCTTGAGGCGGCCGAGGCCGGGGAGAACGAACACGCCGTTCTTCTTGGTTTCCTTCACGGCTACTTCGGCGAGGTTCGCCAGAAATGCCGCGGCGGTCTTGTTGCTGACTTCCGCCTTCTCAGCCATCAGGCGCACGAGCTGTGTCTTGGTCATGCCTGCTGCCATGGAATATATCCTCCTTGAATATGGGTAAAACGACTACCCAAGCGTCGTATCTTATACTCGCGGAAGAAGCATGGAAAGCGTTATTTGCCTGATTTTATGCGGGTTTTCCACAGGCCTACCCCGAAAAGGCCTCTATTTACGCCCCTTTGCGGGGGTTGAGGCAGTGGAACAGCAAAAATGGTGAGAGAAAAATAACAACAAGGTGAAGCCGTGGATCGTAAGTCGTGGATTGTGGATTGTCCTCTGGAGGGTGCCATAATGGGAATGGGAGTGGATCTTGAGCTGTTCTCTTTGTGAAACCCGGAAAGAGAAGCGCTTCTGCCTGGCGGTGCACGACCGAATTTGTGCGCAATGCTGCGGGACGGAGCGCGAGACGAGCCTCGATTGTTCGAGCGACTGCACGTATCTGCAGCAGGCAAGGCAGCATGAGAAGCCGAGATCCGTGGAATCGCTGGCCAGCGAAGAGTTGTTTCGCGACGTGAATCTGGAGCAGCGCTTCTTCTATGATCACGAGCACCTGATCGCCGGGCTGATGTTTGGCATAGCGCAACTGGCGGCGCGGCAGAAGGACTGGACGGACCAGGAGTTCCTGCGGGCGTTGACGGCGATCACGCGGACGGCGGCGACGCGCGCCGGGTCGGGGCTGATCGTGACGGAGAACTCGCCGAACCCGATGCAGCAGGCGCTCCAGGAAGAACTCGACAAGATGATTGCGCAGTATCGGCAACTGGAAGAACAGCATCTCGGATATTTCCAGTTGAAAGACTCTGGCGTGGTTCGGGTGCTCGTGTTCCTCGTGCGCATGGGACACTCGCGCACGAATGGGCGGCGGAAGTCGCGGGCCTTCTTGGATTCGCTGCGGGCACAGTTCCCTGCGCAGACGGCCTCGAATGCGACCGCGCCGGATGCGAAGAGCAGCTTGATCATTCCCTGACTCGTTTCTCATGGAAGCGACGGCATACCTTTCGCTGGGCTCGAACGTGGGCGACCGCGAGGGGAACCTCCGCGCGGCGATTGAACGGCTGAAGCAACTGGGGCACGTTGAGGCGGTGTCCTCGTTTTATGAGACGGAGCCTGTCGAGGTTACGGATCAGCCGTGGTTCATCAACTGCGCGGTGAAACTGGTCACGAGCCGGTCGCCACAGGAGCTTCTTGCGGGCGTGTTGGCGATTGAGCGATCCATGGGTCGCGAGCGTACGCGGCCGAAGGGCCCGCGAAATATCGACATCGATATCCTGCTATATGGTGACCAGTTGGTGGACGAGCCGGGGCTGACGGTTCCTCACCCGGGCTTGCCCGAGCGCATGTTTGTGCTGGCACCGCTGGCGGAGATCGCGCCAGAGGTACGGCATCCTTCACTGGGAAACACGGTTGTGCAATTGAGGGATGGGATACTGGGCCGCGCGGCGGTGAAGAAACTCTAGACAGCGCGAGAGTTCAAAGTATCCTTCGCTGCGCCAGGATAGCAGACTGCCGCGGGAGGGCTCTGGGCCGCATCTCATCATGACAAAAGGGCGCTGTGCTCAGCATCACAAGTGGCGTTACGGAAGATACAAGGTCCGCACGTGCAATTACTTTCGTGATCTTAGATACAAAGGAGGATGGGACTAGCATGAGGGCATATGGAGCTGACTGCCCTCCTCCTCAGCACCGACGCCCGCGCGCACACGATGTTACGGCGCGTACTTGGGAACGTTGGAATTCGCACCGAAGTCTGCACCGCACCGGCCGCCGGCCTTCGCATGCTCAAATCAAAAAAGTTTGAAGGCATCATCGTTGACTGCGACGACATTGATTGCGGTGCCGACCTGCTTTCGATCCTTCGCGGCGAAGGATACACAAAAAACGCGATCGTGTTCGCGATCGTGCACGACTCGACGACGATGAGCGACGCCTTCAGCATGGGCGCGAATTTCGTGCTGGAGAAACCGCTGAACATGGAACGCGCAGCGCGTTGCTTCAAGGCCGCTTGCGGGCTGATGGTCGGGGAACGACGACGGTATTACCGGCACAGTATCAGTGTGCCTGTTTATCTCGACTTCCCGGGCTACAGCGCGGTGATGGCACAGATGCGCGACTTGAGCCAGGGCGGGGCGATGCTGAGCTGCCCGGCCGATCTCGAGCTGGATTTACAGGGTACCTTCCGCTTCACGCTGCCGGAAACCCGCGCAGACATTACGGGAGCGTGCGAGGTCGCATGGAAACGGGATCAGCGAATGGGGTTGCGCTTCAACGGGATGTCGAAGTCGAACCAGGCGGCACTGGAAATGTGGCTGAACTGGAAGTTCCAGGAGCGGTTCCCAAACGCAGTGCCGGCACTGGATGAGAGCCCGAAACCGGTGACGGTGCAGTAATCAGACGACCTTGATTAACGGCTTGCCTTCGGGCAGAACCCTGCCAATGGCCGTCGCTTTGACTCCACCATTCTGAAGCTCGCTCACCAGCCTCTCGCAATCACTTTCGGTCACCGAGATCAGTAAACCGCCGGCGGTCTGCGGATCGAAGAGCAGCGTCCATAGATCGCGGGAAATTCTTTCCTTCCCAGCAACAACACATTCGGCGAAGTCGCGGTTGGCGTTCAGGCCGCCGGGGATGAAACCGGCGCGGATGGCTTCGAGCGCGCCAGGAAGGACGGGGAGTTCGCGACTTTCAATTTCCAGGCTTACCCCAGACGCCAGCGCGAGTTCGCGGGCGTGGCCGATGAGGCCGAAGCCGGTGATGTCGGTCATGCCGTGGACATCGTATTTGAGCGCGATTTCCGAGGCGTGCTTGTTCAGCGTCGTCATCGATGCGGTTGCAGATGCGATCCACTCCGACGCCGCTTTGCCCTGCTTGATGGCCGTGGAGATTACGCCGGTGCCGAGAGGCTTGGTGAGGATGAGGCGGTCTCCGGGACGCGCGCCAGAGTTGGCCATGATCCGATTGGGGTCGATGGTGCCGGTGACGGCATAGCCGAACTTGATTTCTGGATCGCGGATGGAGTGGCCGCCAATGACGGTGCAACTGGCCTCGACCATCTTGCTGAGCCCCCCGGCGAGGATCTGCTCAAGAATTTCGAAATCGCCTTTCTCGGGGAAGCAGACCATTGCGAGTGCGGAGACGGGCTTGCCGCCCATCGCGTAAACGTCGCTCAGCGCATTGACTGCGGCGACCTGCCCGAAGGTGTAGGGATCGTCCACGATTGGCGTAAAGAAATCGACAGTCTGAACCAAGGCGAGGTTGGGCGCGATGAGGTACACGCCAGCGTCGTCGGCTTTGTCGAAGCCAACCAGCACATTCGCGTCCTGTTGCCGGGCTAATTTCCCAAGCACCGAGTCCAGCACCGCCGGACTTAGCTTGCTAGCTCAACCGGCCGCCTTGACCTGTTCGGTCAGGCGCACTCGTTTGTCGGTCATTACACTATTTTAATCATGCCGGACAGCAACCGCGGATTTCGCGGAGCAGGGCGGATTGCCTCAACCTGTAACATAGCCCTTTCGAACCGATTCGATGAAGTCGATGTAGGGCGGCTCAACGCCAAGTTCCCGGATGATACGGACAACCTGGCCGCGGTGATAGTGCGAGTGCAGGAATACGTGCGTCAGGGTGTCGCGAACGTTGCTTTCGAAGTGTTCGCCCTTGGTGTTCGTGTAAGGGTACGTCGAATCGAACTCGGTGGAGCGGAGCAAGTTGTCCCATGCCTCGCGAAGTTTCGGCAATTCCTGGTCGCACGCGTCGAGGGAGATTCCGGGCCAGACTTTCATCGCCGGCGTGGAGCCGTGGATGCGGCCCAGCCACGTCCACTCCGTGCCGAGAATATGGGCCATGATGTCGAGGGCGCGCTGCGGCGGGGAAGTCAGGTTCCGCAAGGCTTCGATGAGTTTGCGATTCGCCCACTCGTCGTGTGCGGCGAGGCGGCGGAAATATGTCTGCTCATTCATACTCTCCCCTTCAGACGCGGATCCACTTTTTCCGCCCAGGCGAGAATGCCGCCGGTGAGATTCTTCACGTTGCTGAAGCCTTGGGCGCGCAGGAATTCGACTGCCCTGGTGCTGCGCACACCGGAGCGGCAGTACACAACCGTCTCCCGATCAGGATCTAATTCGCCAAGTCTCCCAGGGAGGTCGTTGAGTGGGATCAGGTGGCCGCCGATATTGCCGGCCTGATATTCGTGCGGTTCACGAACATCGAGGACGAAAACGTCATCTTGGGCATCGAGTCGCTGTTTCAGATCTTCTGCGTGCATTTGTGGGACATCGGACAAACGTGTACCTCGGCGGCAGTAGCCGCTGCTGTCTTCTGAATGGATGAGCGGGACGGTGGATCGGACGCGATTCTGTTAATGGATTTTGCCGTTTCGGCCACGGTCGTTGGGCAGAACACGGATGCCTTCTTCCTCGAAATTGCGCTTATCCTCGCCGCCTTCCAGCAAATACGATCGGACGTCTGCTGCGCATCCACGGAGTACGCTGGCGATGACGTAGGAGCAGCCCATCCAATACGCCTCGTCGAGATCGTTGCGCGAGAAATGAGGCGGGGCATCGGGATGCGAGTGATAGAAGCCGACGATGCTCAGGCCGCGATCGCGGGCCTCGCGCTGAACGTCTATTAGCTCTTTTGGGGCAATCCTGTAGCGAGTGCGGGCCGATTGGCCGCGGGTGTTTGAGCAGCGCACGACTTCGCTGACGAGGTGGTGTGCGCCCGCGACGTGGCCGAGCAGAACTCCACAGCACTCATTGGGATAGGTCAATTCGCCATGGGTGCGGATCATGTCGAAATTGTTCTGCGACAGTACCAGCATTGTGATTCAGGTTACTCGGGTGCTCGACCTCACGATATAGGGTACAAGGGATCCGTCTTGCTGGAACGCCTCCGATGTGCGACATTCTAACCGGGTCGCCGAGTTTTGTAAGAGCGACGTCGTTTTACAGGTTTTGTAGATTAGAGAAGCGAAGGTTCCGTTGTGTCCTGATATTTCTCGTGCCGCTTCGGGGTGAGACAACCCTGCAACGCAATTGGAAGTCAGGTAAGAGGCTGGGCGCGAAGGGCGACAGAAGCAGGTATTCATGACAAAGAAAGTTCAACCGAAGAAATTTGATGACGCTACAGCTTGGCTGCGCGATCACGCATTTGATCTGCTGGAAGCACCAGGGACACAGGGTCGCGTGTTCTTGAAGAAATATAACGTTTCGGCGGCGATCGAGCGGACAGCCAACGGTGGCGTGAAAATATTTGCTTACCCGGGATACCTGGTCGGCGGCGAAATCTCCAAGCTCGTGGATCGCGGCTACCAGAAGTTCTTGAAGACAACCAAGACGGAAATCGCGGCGACGGCGGATCATCTCAAGGCATTGCATTCATTCAGCGAGGAATTGAAAGACGCGATGGGCTTGAACAGCCTTTATAACGAGTCGCTGGGAACCGTGAGCGAGTCGTATCACTATGACCGCGTCAAAGATCGGGACCTTCCCGAGCAGTCGCGACCGAAGCGTCCTTGGGAAGCGGCGAAGGTGAGTGCAGGAGCGAAAAAGCGCGCCTGAAACGCTAAGTTCGGGAAGTCAACTCAGGTGCCCCCTTTTACTCCACCAACCGGGGCTGTTCGCCTGCAGCTCTGCCGAGCCTCTCTGAATATAAAGACAATTCTCTTGGCCTTTCTGAAAACCCCTGCCCTTCATGACCCTTCCAAATAAAGACGAGCGGTGTATTTAGAGGGGGAGATTCTATGAAGAGAATTGCCGTATCAGCCGTGTTCAGCGTAATGGCCCTGGCGTTTGTGGGATGCGCTCACCACGAGACGACACATGTTAATGCCGCAGGGCAACCGGTTACAGAAGCGCGTGCAGATGTCCTGAGCCGCATGTCGGATTCGGGAAAGATTCTTACACAACTGACGTCTGCACCCGATCAGGGCATCCCTGAGAATGTACTAGCGGATGCGAAGTGCGTGGCCATCGTTCCCGATATGGTTAAAGGCGGCTTCGTGGTGGGCGCACAGCACGGACGTGGCGTCGCCACCTGCCGGACCGCGAACGGTCGCTGGTCTACTCCTGCGTTCTTCACCTTGACCGGCGGTAGTTGGGGAGCGCAGATCGGAGTTGAATCCGTAGATCTCGTAATGCTCATTATGAACCAGAAGGGCATGGATCAATTGCTATCGGCGAACTGGAAGCTCGGCGCCGGGGCTTCGGTGGCCGCGGGTCCGGTGGGGCGAGACGCCAGTGCTAACACCGACTGGAAGCTCCGGTCCCAGGTACTGACGTATTCGCGGACGCGTGGATTGTTCGCTGGATTGACGCTGAGCGGCGCGAACATTCGGCAGGACGATGACTCAACTCAAGCGTTCTACGGAAAGGAATACAGCTTCCGTACGCTGCTGGCCGGAAATGTGGCCCCGCCGCCGCAGGCTCGCGATTTTCTGGCATCGGTGCGGACCAACTTCCGCGAGGCAAACGCGACAAAGTAGGGTTGGAGCGGAAGAACGAGGAGCCGGGCCCGCGGGCTCGGCTCTTTCATTTCTTACGCGGCTTTTTGTCAGGCGGCGTGGCGAAAAAAGTCGACTCGCTTTTTGAAACGGAGGTCAAAGAACCGCTCGTCGCAGTCCAGGCAGCGATAGGGGCGCTGCAGCGTTACGGTCAGCCAAATGCGCTTGCCCATGCTTTCCGACCAGGGATGCACTTGCGAGCTGCGAACTGCGGTGCTTCCACAGTGAGGACACTGGCGATATGTGGAGCTAAATATCATGGCCAACTTCGTCCATCTGTGAGTAGCTGCTCAGTACGATGCGCAGAATGCGCCTTATAGCATTACTCTCTTGGTAAAATGATAGTACGGTTTCGCGCCAAATTCAGCCGCGCGTGGGGAGCGGTGGAGCTTCTTGGTCGAACCCACGGAATCACTCTAAGTTGTGTCTCTTTAGTGCCGCAGAATGCAATACACGGAACAATACGACGTAGTTGTAGTTGGGGCCGGTCATGCGGGATGTGAAGCGGCTATGGCCACGGCAAGAATGGGGCTAAAAACCGCTTTGGCGACTCTGAACGCCGACTTGATCGCCCAAATGTCGTGCAATCCTGCGGTCGGGGGAATTGCCAAGGGACACCTCGTGCGCGAAGTGGATGCGCTCGGCGGCGTCATGGGCGAAGTCACCGATGCTGTCGGAATACAGTTCCGCCTGCTCAACACCTCTCGGGGACCGGCGGTGTGGTCTCCGCGGGCGCAATGCGACAAGCAGCAGTACCGTGTGAAGATGAAAGAGGTGTTGGAATCGCAACCGGAACTGACGATCAAGCAGGCTGAGGTTGCGGAACTGCTCATCGAGGAGTTGCCGGCTGGCGATGGGCAGCGGAGCGAGACCCTGGAACGGACGCGAGTCTGTGCCGGAGTTCGGTTGCGCGATGGGCGAATGATTCGCGCACGGGCTGTCATCGTCACGACGGGGACATTTCTTAACGGGCTGATTCATTGCGGCGAGCAGAAATATTCAGCAGGCCGCAGCGGCGAGCCACCGTCGGTTCTGCTCGGAGAATCGCTGAAGACGTTAGGGTTGCGCGGGTGTCGCCTCAAGACAGGCACGCCGCCGCGCCTGCATGGGCGGACCATCGACTGGAGCAAGTTCCAGGAGCAGCCGGGAGACGAGGATCCGACTCCGTTCAGCTTCCGGACGAAGAAGATCGAGCAGAAGCAGATCTCCTGCTACATCGCGTTCACGACCGACGAGACGCATCGCATCATTCGCGAAAACGTGCATCGCTCACCGATGTATAGCGGGCAGATTCAGTCGATTGGGCCGCGCTATTGTCCCAGCATCGAGGACAAGATCGTCAAGTTCCCGGACAAGGTGACGCACCAGCTCTATCTCGAGCCCGAGGGCCTGCACACCAACGAGATCTATGTGAACGGGATGAGCACATCGATGCCAGTGGAAGTACAACTGGCGATGATCAAGTCCATACCCGGGCTTGAGACGGCGGAGATGCTGCGGCCGGGCTATGCGATTGAGTACGACGCGATCGATCCGACAGAATTGCAGCGGACGCTCGAGACGAAGAAGATTGCTGGGCTCTACCTGGCCGGGCAGATCAACGGAACGAGTGGGTATGAAGAGGCAGCGTGCCAGGGAATCATGGCTGGGATCAACGCCGCATTGGCGATTAAAGGCGAGGGGCCGCTGACGCTGGATCGCACCGAGGCCTACACGGCGATCCTGATCGACGACCTGATCAGCAAGGGGACGAACGAGCCCTACCGCATGTTCACCTCGCGCGCAGAGTTTCGGCTGCACTTGCGCATCGACAACGCTGACCGGCGTTTGACTCCTTATGGTCGGCGCGTGGGATTAATTTCCGACGAAGCCTGGCGCGAGTATCTCGCGAAGCAGGAGCGCATGGAAGCGCTGCGGGAGTGGATCGAGAAGACTCGCGTGAAGGAAGATTTGCCGTCGGCGCTCGCGGAGAAAGTTGGCGGTACGACGGCAGTGATGGGGTCGACCTTCGCGCAATTGCTGAAGCGACCAGAGGTCGGGATCGAAGACCTGGTGCCGGCAATTCGTACGGTGGTGCCGGAGTTCTTCGACCGCAACGGTGTTTCAGGGCCCGACGCGCATCTCTCAGCGGATATCCGCAATGAGCTGAAGTCGGTTGAGACCGAGATCAAGTACGCTGGTTATCTCAGCCAGCAGGAAAAAGCGATCGAGCGGCTGAAAAAGTCGGAAGAGAAGATCATTCCCGACTGGTTCGACTACAAATCCGTCAGTGGCCTTTCCCGCGAGATGAATGAGAAGCTGCACCGCGTTCGTCCGCGAACCCTTGGGCAGGCTAGCCGAATCCCCGGCGTGACACCGGCCGCGGTCTCGCTGATCAACGTCTATATCGAGATCCAAGGGCGACAGCGGCAACAGGCGCGGAGCGCGGTCTAACTAAGCCACCACATTTTCCCGTAGGTTCGCAGCATCAGCGTTCGCTGTCCCACTTTGCTTTCGCGCGGCAAATAGCAACACGAGCACTCCGATGTAGGCGAAGGAATCTAACGTGATTTCAATGCTGTGTGCTACGCGCAGGGTCATGGGAAACCATGAGGCTTGGACCAGGCCGAAGATACCCACCATCATCGATTCAGCAACCCCAAAGGCGATGAAAAGACTTCGCCGCGATCCCGACCATAGCGCGATTATCGGCAGGGACGAAACGAGGAATAGGGCACTACGAATGAAGACAGTCCTCAAAATCACCGGCACCGGGGGTACCGTAAGCCCCGCGATTCCAGCGCGGTAGGCGAACAGCACGAATGGTGCGACACACATCCCGAAGACCCAATAAATGGCGGGAAACGCAACCCAGGCCACTACCAGACGCCAGGCCCACTGTGCTGCAGAGAATCGTGGGGGTTCCGATTGTTTCTCGTTTTTGCTGAACAGGACCGCCAGTGCAGTCGCCAGCAGCAGGGATGGCAGAACATATTGGGCCGTCATCCACGCAATGCCGACCGTGACAAATGTGCTGAAGACCGTCGCCTCGATCATGGTGTTCAGTCCGACTGCAACAAGGATCACCACGAAGAGTGCGCCTGAACGCCGAGGTCGACTACCGCCCAGTCCGACAGCCAGCGGCACGAGTCCAGCCGCGAGCAGTAGCGTTCCCAAGGACATTCCAAACAGAAGCCCGCCGGTTGTGACTCCGGGAATTGGGTGCGGCGCGGGCAGATGCAATGCCCCAACAAGCGTCCACGTCAAAGACACACCAAGCATGTATGCAACCGCACAAACTACCAGCTTAGCCACAGTCTTCATAATTGTCTCTCTATCTGCTTGCGTGCCCTGCGTGTCCACTCCAAGGTCGCTTCATACGAAAGGATTCCGCTTTCGAACGCAAGCCTGCCGGTTATGCTGGCGATGTGGGGTACAGCAGTTTTGTAGTACTGATGCAGTTCGGCGATGTATTCCTTGAGCGCTGCTTCCATTTGAGCCACGAACTTCAGCGTTGCTTCGCGCTCAATGTTCTCTCCGTGAAAAGCAAACCGCAGCATCAGTTCATCGAGATTGTGTATGACGTCTTCGCAGGCAATGGGGAGCGCAAGCCACGCCAGCAGCGCTTTTCGGCCGGCGGGTGTAACTCGGTAAACCTGGCGCCTGCGCGCAGTTTCCGGCTCGGGCTTTGCGGTAATCCAGCCACGCGAGTCCAATCGGCGAAGAGCCGGGTAGATGGACCCGGGACTATCGCTGAAGTGGCGCATGGGTGTACTTGCGAAAGTCCTGCGCAGGTCGTAACCGGATTGCGGGCTCTGCCGCAGCAGACCGAGCAGCGCGTATTCGAGAGTAGAGGCGGTTGGCATAGTACGTAGCGTACTATAGTACGATACGTACTATGTGTCAACGAAGTTCTCTTCGTCCGATGCGGAATATGATTCCGGCGCCGATCCGGACATTGTTGAAGTTCTCGGGCTCGGCGGCATAACGCGTGAAATCGACCTGGATGGCACGAATGGTCACGCCGTGATAAGGCACATCCAATCCGCCACCGGCGGCCCAACCGAAACCGCTGGTCGAAACTTTGTAGTCGATCAGGTGGTTGCTGTACGCGGTGCGGGTCACACCGGCAAGCGCGTGAATCCAGGGCTGCACAGTTCGGTTTGGCGCGAGGCTCACCCGGGGACCGGCGAGGAACGAGAGGGAGTCATTCGTCTCGTCCGGATTTTCGACGCGATATCCGTAAATCCAACAGCCGGAGATGCAATGGTAATGTGTGCCAAACTCGGCTTCGGCGCCGAGCCAACGATTGGCGTTGAACGTTCCACTGAAAAGGAGGCCATTCATGTTGACCCGCGTGCTGCTGTTGGGAACGCGCATGTAGGAATACGAGTATCCGAATCCGAGCTCGACTTTGGGAATGTAGTCCTGGGCGAGCGCTTCGGAGGTGAAAACCAGAAATATGAGGGCAATTAGAATGCGTCGCATGATGCGCCTCCTTGATGAGGCAGCCGCGGTGGGCGTCGCGAGGGGGATTCGCGCCCAGCGGCGGCTCGGCCGGCTTTTCTGGCCCAGCCGAAGACATCTGGGAGATTGTGACCTAAGTCATAGGCGGCGGGATAGGCACTTTTTATTCTTGACCTGAAGGTAAAGAAACTATGTCTGCGCAACCTCATATTACGGAGTCGCCGCTCTCGAAAATGCTTCGGGAGGACCTTGGATTTCCGGCTCAGCCGGGAGCAAAGCCCAGGAAGAAACTTGTCCGGCGCACCGACTTCGATCACTCGCAGCAGATCCGCCGTGCGGTGCAGTTCGCTTTCATTGCGCTTAACATTTATATAGGCGTGCAGTTCTACAATTGGGTTCGGTTCTACGAGACTTCGGGCGCATCCCGTTTCGAGTCGCGGCCAGCGGGAGTTGAAGGCTGGCTTCCGATCGCGGCGCTGATGAATCTCAAGTACTTCGTTCTGACCGGAGCGATCCCGACGATTCATCCGGCGGGCATGTTTCTGCTGATCGCGTTTCTCGCGATGTCATTCCTGTTGCGAAAGTCGTTCTGCTCCTGGCTGTGCCCGGTCGGAACGTTCTCGGAATACCTTTGGAAGTTGGGACGACGTACGTTTCGCCGCAACTTGTCACTCCCGCGCTGGCTCGACATTCCTCTGCGGGGACTGAAGTATTTGTTGCTCGGATTCTTCGTCTGGGTGATTGCGAAGATGGATGCGACAACGATCCGCGATTTTCTTAGCAGCCCTTACGGGCTGATCGCGGATGTGAAGATGCTCAACTTCTTTCGCTTCATGAGCGAGACGGCCGCGATCACGATCGGTGTGCTGGCGATCCTGTCGATCTTCATTCAGAACTTCTGGTGCCGGTTCTTGTGCCCGTATGGCGCGTTGATGGGGCTTGTGTCCCTGTTCAGTCCGGCAAGGATTCGCCGCAACGAGCAGGCCTGCATCGATTGCGCTAAGTGTGCGAAAGCATGTCCGTCGCGGCTGCCGGTGGACACGCTGGTGCAGATTCGCAGCGCGGAATGTACTGCCTGCCTGGAATGCGTTGCCGTGTGCCCGGCTAAAGATGCGTTGAACTTCGAACTGCCGCGCCGCAAGCGTCTCTCGCCGTCCGTAGTCGCTGCGACGATTGCGATACTTTTCCTCGGCCTGGTGAGCTATGCGAAGCTCTCAGGACATTGGGACACGAAGCTCCCGCGGCAGATATACATGCAACTGGTTCCGTCGGCGAACGAAGCCAGCCATCCGGGACTGTAAAAAGGCAAAGGGCAGAGGAAAAAAGGCAGAACGGAAATCGTACCGTTCTTCCCTTTGCCCTCTGCCCTCTCGCTTACATTTTGTGGGCGCTTTCGAAGGCGTGCTTCTGTTGCAGCTTCGCCAGGTTCTCCTGCTCGAGTTTTTCGAACTCTGCTGCGCTCGACTTCGTCTTCTCCGTCGCAATGGCGAACTCGCCTTCGAGCCGCAGCCATCCTTCGCTCTCAAGCTTCTTCGCAAGCCTCAAGAGATTCTCTTTGCTCATTCCGAGGTAGAGAGCGTTCGTTTCATCGGCAAGGCTAAAGCGCTCGCGCCCGAGTTTGACTCCGATCCAATAGGCTGACTGCCGCAGTAATTCACGGACTTCGTCATCATTCGTTGTGGCGAAGTGCCAGGCCCCGGTTTTGAAGTTTTTGAAGCGGCTGGAGAGGTCGATCGGCTGGCGCTTGCCCGAACGCAGAAACTCCAGGTCCTTGGTGTCGACCATGCGGCGCACGACGTTGATGACGTATGGCAGCGCTGTGTCGGCATTCATGCCGGGCATCATCGGATGCATGGTTTGCGTGAGATGGATCGAGAAATCGGATCGCAGGTTGGATCCGTCTTCGAGAAACGCAACGCCGTGTAACACCCAGAAATCGGCGCCCGATGTGGATTTATGGAATGGCCACTGGAATTCAAACGTCAGCGGCAGGCCGGACAAAGTTAGGTATGCGGATCGTTCTGGCATTGAATCAGTCCTGAGAAGGTGCGGGCCCCCACGCCCGATTGTTCTCATGATAGCCGCGACACTCGGCTTCGTTCAATCCTTCAGGTATGCTGCTGGCAATGGATGCAACGCGAATCTCGGAATTGCTGGGACCATATGTTGGGGAAGAGAAGCTGACAGAAGATCAGCTGAACAAAGTATCTACATACATCGATATGCTCATGAAGTGGAATGCGCGAATGAACCTGACCGCGGTGCGCGATCCGGAGCAGATCGTGCAGCGACATTTTGGCGAATCGCTGTTTGCCGCACGGAACCTGGTTGCCAGGGACAGCACCGTCAATGCCGCCGACCTCGGTTCCGGCGCCGGGTTCCCGGGGATTCCGATGAAGATCTACGCGTACGGACTGCATAGCACGCTGATTGAGTCGCATGGGAAGAAGGCGACGTTTTTGCGCGAGGTATGCCGCGAGATTAAATTTACGAATGTCGATGTATTTGCGGGGCGTGCCGAAGACTGGGGGAAGACAGCCGAACTGGTGACGCTGCGAGCGGTTGAAAAGTTCGAACTGATCCTGCCGGTTGCTGCGGCCCTGGTTGCTCCTCGCGGTCGGTTGGCGCTACTGATCGGAGCCGGTCAGGCCAGTGCAGCAGAGAAGGTGCTGAGAGATAGCTGGTTGGATTCAGTCCCCATTCCGAATTCTCGCGAAAGAGTGCTCAAAATCTGGCAAAGAGGGTGATTTGGAGCACGTTTTCGCGAAATTTGAACCCGTGAACCAGGAAAGATAACCCCGGAATCAGGATTAGTAATACCCAGGGCGATACTTCTGAAAAGTGGGAAAAGTGCGATGACGACCACCATGGGTGCGACTGGGGATCAAGTTAGTAATTTGTGGGATATGGAACCAGACTTTCGGGACGGAGCGTTGGATCTATCTGACAATTCTTTCCGTTTCAGGTCAAAAGTGGGACTAGAGTTCAGGTTTTGCGAGTTGTTGTGTGCTTCTGGCGCGCTTGCCTCTCGGAAGCGAAGTGGGAAATCGTCGCAGTGTTCCACGTGGAACAGGTTGTAGTTGCCTGCCGCTGTTCACCCTGTTCCACGTGGAACATCTACTTATCCACTGAATCCACAAGATTTTGCGGTTTCGCACAGGCTGGGACAATTGCCTCGCCCCGGCCACCTCGGGTAGTCTCAACGAGTCTGCTTCAACCATCATCATGGCCAGAATTCTTGCTGTAGCGAATCAAAAGGGTGGTGTGGGGAAAACCACGACCGCCGTCAATCTGGCGGCCTCTTTTGCCGCCGCCGAGGTCCCAACTCTCCTGGTGGATTGCGATCCGCAGTCGAATTCGTCTTCTTCGACCGGCTTCGTTAAAGACCCGGAGCGCCTGAGCACCTATCAACTCTTGGTCGGGGATGCCACCGCCGAACAGGTGGTTCTGCAGGGTCCGCTCGATAACTTGTTCGTTATGCCCTCCAGTAAGAATCTGACGGGGGCCAACTTCGAACTGGTCTCGATCGAGCGACGTGAGTACAGGCTCCGTGATGCCCTCGATTCGATTCGGGACCACTATCAGTTCATCGTGATCGACTGCCCGCCGGCGCTGGACCTGCTTACGCTCAACTCGCTGGTTGCGGCAGACTCTGTCCTAATCCCTATGCAGGCGGAGTACTTCGCCCTCGAAGGCATTTCCGAGTTGCTGGACACAATCGATCGAATCAAGATCGGGCTGAACCCGAATCTGGCCGTCGAAGGGGTTGTGTTGACTATGTATGACGACCGGACCAATCTGGCACAGAGCGTCACAAACGAGCTGAAAAACTACTTTGGCGAGCTGCTATGCCAATCTACGATCCCTCGAAACGTCCGTCTCGCCGAGGCGCCCAGCCACGGTAAGCCCGCTCTCCTTTATGATCCGCGATCCCGTGGCGCCGAGAGTTACATTCGCCTGGCGAAAGAGATCATGGAGCGGAATCAACTGAAGGAAGTGCCAATGAGCGATAAAGTTGAAATCAGCCCTGAAGCGAGTGTCTAAGCATGGATAACAAGAGAAATGTCCTCGGCCGAGGCCTGGAAACTTTGCTTCCGGCCTCCCGTACGGCCACCATCGCAGTCGCGCCGCCAGCGCACGCAACCGCAATGACCGGCGATCTCGTAAAAGAGATCTCGGTCGAACAGATAGACCGCAACCCCTATCAGACCAGGAGCCGTTTCGGCGAAGAGGCCCTCAACGAGCTCGCCGCCAGCATCAAATCCAGCGGCGTTGTACAGCCAGTTGTGGTCAGGCCGCAGTCGAATGGTCGATATCAGTTGATCGCCGGTGAGCGTCGGTGGCTGGCATCGCAGCGTGCGGGAAAGGTGTCGGTTCCGGCTATCATTCGCCAGGTCTCGAACGAGCAGGCGATGGAGATGACCATCGTCGAGAATCTTCAGCGCGAAGATCTCAACCCGATGGAGCAGGCCCGGGCATACGACCGTCTCGGAAGGGAATTCAATCTGACCCAGGAGCAGATGGCACAGCGGACAGGAAAAGACCGCTCGTCCGTGTCGAACTTCCTGCGGCTGCTGAAGCTTCCGGAAGGCGTGCAGACCTTAATAGAAGAAGAGAAGCTGACGTTCGGGCACGCGAAAGCCCTCATGGGGCTCGATTCGCCGGATGCCATGACCAAGCTCGCGCAGCGAGTTGTGACGTTGTCCATGTCGGTTCGACAGACAGAGGGCGCGGTTTCGAACCTGATGAATCCCGGCCCCAAGCAGGAGAAGGCGGAGCGAGTCGTGGATCCCAACGTGCGCGAGGTCGAGCGCGAACTGCAGCGAACATTGGGCGTGCGCGTCATGATTACCGACAAGAACGGCCGCGGCAGGATCCAGTTCGAGTACAAGTCCCTGGAAGATTTCGACCGGATCCTCGACGCGATGGGGATCAAGAAGTAATAGCGGATGTCGAAATCTTATCTAATCGATATTTGTCGATATATCAGAGATTCTCATTTGTAGATATGTTTTAGCGAGCGACTCGAAGCGCTCTGCCTAGCGTGGTGATTCCTGCGTGCTGCAACCGCACCAGAACCTTCTGCCAGAGTTGCGCGGTGATGTAAGCGTCGTAGAGCGCGTGGTGCGCGTCGCGCATTTCCAAACCGTACTCGCTGGCCAAGGTTGCGAGATCGCAATGACCTGGCATGTCGTCGAGGCCGCGTACGTGGTGTTCGTGCTGTTCCAGCCAGCGATGTGCCGCAGCGGTATCGAGCACACAATCCAGGGCAGCCTTTCCTTTGCCGCGCAGCTCCTTGAGCAGGACCTTTCTGTCGATTCCGACAAAATGCCCGACGATCACTGACGATTTCAGGAACTCCCGCAGATCGCGGAGCACAGTCTCCGTCGGGTCGCCCCGTGCGACATCGGCCGGACGGAGGCCGTGCACGAGGATGCTCTCGGCGGGAATCTCCACGCCGGGATTTACGACTCGGTAGAACTCTTCTCCAAAGTTGATCTTGCTCCCCTGCATTGACACGGCGCCGACGGAGAGCAACCGGTTTGTTCGCTTGTCGAGAGACGTCAGTTCGGTGTCGAGCACAGCGAAGCGGACGTGCTCCAGCGGAGTGCTGGGGGGAAATGCTCCAGCGTACTCCCCCCTGATCAGCGACTTGAGCCAACAGGGCATCATCGCAATTGCGTCCACACCCATGTCTCGAATTTCGATTTGATCAAGGCCTGGGCGGCGGCGATCGCTTCGAAGGCCTCTTTCAGCAGACCTCTTTGCAAGGGTGAGAGTACAGCGGGATTGATGTAATTACTGATTGGGATACCGCTCTTGGCCTGCTGGAGCTGGTGCTCCAGGCGCAGCGAGGTAAGGAACTCGAGACCATCGCGAAGTTCGGCGAGCAGCTTGGTATCGACGGTACCTACTCCATCGAGCGCACGCAGACGGTCGATCGTGTTTGTCTCCTCTACACCCGCCTCGAGGCTCCACATGCGAGCAGCGTTCACGATCGGGCCAGTTCCCTTCAGCTTCAGGTCGAACTCGTGCTTGTGCTGGCCGCTTCGTTCCACGACAAGCTGGCGAAAGAACCCGAGCGGCGGTTTGTGATTGATGGAGATGAAGGCGAAGATCGACTTGAAGAGGTTAGCCGAATCCAGCAACTCGCGGTTGTGCTTCCACAGTTCCTCGTGGAGATGAGGTGAACCCGCAACGGGACGCATGTCGAATAGGATGAATGCATCTTCAGCGGTTGCCTGCACTGGGTCCGTGATCCAGGTGGTGAAGTTGTGTTTCCAGGCACTCAATGGCTGGCGCCAACGAGGGTTGGTAGCCATGAAGCCGCCTTCACAAGGCGGATAACCGCAGCGTTGCAGGGCCGCGCTCACGAATTGGGCCAGTCTTTCGAAATACTTTTCGGTGACCGACCTCTCCTGTATATCGTCATATATCAATCCGTTGTCCTGGTCGGTTTTGAAAGTCTGCTCCTGGCGGCCCTCGCTGCCCATTACAACCCAGCAGTACGGGCCGGGAGGCGTTCCCAGCTCCTTCTCGGCGAGTTCGAGGATTTTCGCAACCACCCGGTCGTTAAGTTCGGCGACTACGCGAGTGATGTGGCTTGGCTTCGCGCCCTCGCGCATCAGCAGCGGAATCAGTTCCGACGTGCGTGCCTGTGCGGCTACCAGGTCGTCCAGAGTCGACTGTTCTCCGACGTGGCGCATGAGGGTCAATGGCGATTTCCCCTGTAACAGCAGCAAGTCGTGGTTGCTCAGAACCGACTCGGCGACCCCCGCACGAGTGATCAGCAGATGGTGGATGTTGTGGTTCAGCATTTGCAACAACGCATAGAAGACCGGGTCGGTGGCTTCGACGGAGATTACGGGGCTGCTCATGATCTCGGTCACGGGCGCATCGAGTGGCCTGGCGGAGGCAACGACCTTCTCCGCGAAATCGTTGTCGGTCACGACCCCGATCGCGTGTTTCTTGCCGTCGGCCACGAATACACACGTTGATTTCGTAGCAGCCATCAATTGGGCGGCGGCGCGGATTGTCGTTTCCGGAGTGCACAGAAAAACAGGACGCGTAGCGACGTCACTCGCGGACAGAGAATAGAGCAGGCGTTCGCCGTCGCCGAGGAGGCGTGTACGCTCGCGGATTTCGTTGAGACTGCGGTCGATGTAGCGAGTGACGGAGGTCTTCACGAGATAGCCTGCTGCCTCGGGATGGCTTAGCAGGTGTTGTCGAACCTGGTCGCCCGGTACGGTGTAGCAGATGGTGTCCTCAACCGCGGTGACATTCAGCCGGGTAACATCTCCCCCGAGCATCGAAAGCAGGCCAAACAGTTCCCCCTCGCTCCGCATGTCGAGGATAACGTCCGTGCCTTCGCCGCTGGCGATCGATAGCTTTACTCCACCCTTCTTGATTACGTAGAGCGAATCGGCGGCTTCGCAGCCGGCGCTAAGGATGACGGTATCGCGCGGGAAATACTCCTGCGACATGGTCCTGGCGAGCGTCTTGAGTTCGGAGGCGGAAAGAAACTGGAACGGGGGAATGGCCTTCAGGAAATCGGTGACGGCATCCAGCACGACCGAGGTGGAGTGGGGCGATACCATGGTGCGCTCGCGTGGGCGGAATGGTAGCACCGGGTTGGGACGAAACTATAGGACTTGTTGCTACACGAGTGACGAAATGACGAATTTCGCATTGACGAATGAGACGGCAATTCGCAGCTATTGAATCTTGTAGAGTTCGGCTGCGTTCTTTCGCAGGACGTCCTCGGCGATCTCTTTCGCGCGAGTTCGAGTGATAGCGCCATCGTTCATCATCTGCGTGAGAACGATCCCCAGGGCGCGCCGGGCATTTCGAGATCCCACCCACGCCGTTTCCTCCCAGTTAAAGCCCGGGCCGAAGGGACCGGAATCTGTTCCGAAAATGACGTGCTCGGGCATAACCTCGAGCCAGGGACGCAGGATGTGCGCAAGCTCCGCTGGGGAATAGAAGAGTTCAAGGACGGAGGTATCGACATAGACATTCGGCTTCATAATGAGAGCCGCGTTGTGGCGCTCGAAGGGACTGCCGCCATGGAGCAGGACAAAGTTCGTCTTGCGCAAAGAAGGGTCGTTCAAAACGCCCTCGAGCAGCATGGGGTCGGAGCCGCGGGTTTCGAAGTACTCGCCGCAACCGACTCCGGTGTGGATGTGAACCGCAAGGCCAAGCTCGCCAGCGTGCTCGGCAATGTAGTGAAAGAGATAGTCCTGCAGGACTTTATAGTCGGTATTCGAAGGAACTCCGCTATTGAGATGCTGTGCATAGATCCGCGCCGCGTCGGCCTGGGTCGCTGGAGCAAAGTCGAGCGGACGCAGGTAGGCAACTTCGAATTTAATCGCCACCGCGCCGGCCTTTTTCTGCGACTGCAAGATCGGCAGGACCACCTTGTCGAGGTAGGCGTCAAGGGTGGTGGGAATCGATTGCATGCCGGCCGTCTGAAGATAGGCTTTCAGGTGATCCTCTTCGGCTCCGTATAGAACCTTGCGATCCGGTGAGACGGCCTTCTCCGCTTCGTTGTTCAGAGGAAACAACAGTGCGTCATCATATGGAACCCACTTGAAGTGCCTTGCGTCGAGTTGTGGCGCCATCGCGACACGATTCGCCAGAACTACGTCGAATCCTGCCTGTTTCAAGACCCAATCGAAGTAGTTGGCGCCCTCTCTTTGGCGAACTGCCTGCTGGGCCGCGTCGACCTTCTTGACGTTCGCCGGGGAATCGGAATCGGCCACCACATCGTAGAGCGCTTTCCACGCAGCCATCACGTCGGGGCCGAAGCGCGTGTTCGCAGGTGCGAGTCCGGTTGCAGCGGGCAGGATCTCGCAGCGAAGGGCGTCGTAGTTGACGTCGTGTGCAAGGTCGGGCGCAACGACGTGGGCGTGATTATCGATCGCCTGGATGGAGTCGATGTAGGACATGAGTTGAGGATCAATTTGTTGAGCGGAGACAGTCATACAGGAAATCACGATACAACCCAAAGCGCAGAGGAGTCGCCTCATTCTTTTGCCTCTCAATCGTCAGCTCGCGATTTTCTCGCAAGGAGCAGGGAGAAGCAATCGGACCCCCAAAACAAGAACCCGGCCGAGGCGACCGGGGCTACTAAAACATGTATCTTTGCGCTATTGCGGCTTTCTTATCTTCTTCCCCTGCCTCGCCGCATTACCGGTGCGGCCACTTTTCCCTTGTAGTCCTTGGGATATACCACGAGGTGGCGCTGCGGACCCTCGCCTTCGCTCTCGGTGCGTAGTTCCGCATCGTCACGGAGAGCCAGGTGGACGATGCGTCGTTCACGGGACGACATCGGCGCAAACGAGTATGGCATCTTTGAAGTCTTTACCTTTTCTGCCGCGACGCCGGCCGCAAGCTTGAGTTCCTCGATACGTGCCGCGCGGAAACCCATGCAGTCGAAGGCAACGCGATCGTGCTCTTCGGAGCCGATGTGAAGCGATTCGATCACGACGGTTTCGATGGAGCGGAGCAATTCGCCGCCGCGCTCCAGAAGCATCCCGCTGTCGGCACCGCTGAAGTCCACCAGAATCACGGGGCGCTCCCAGTCTCGGTCTTCCGGGACCGGCGGATCGACGGTGATGCGGTATTTGAGGCGAAAATCGCCATACTTGATAATGCCGGTGAGCAGCTCGTTGATTCGTTTCGCGGTTGCGATCTTGTCCTGGATCGTCATCTCTGCTCCGAACTACTCGTCCTCATTCATTGCCTACTTCTTGGCGTGCTTGGCCGCACGTTTTTCCTGGATCGCGCGGATTTCCTTGCCCAAGGCGGTCCGGTTCATGGCCCACTGCTGTATCACGCCCACGATTGTACCCGTCAGCCAGTAAAGTCCAAGCCCTGAGGCTACCGACCAGCTCATGAATCCGAGCATCAGTGGCATCATCAGGTTCATCATCCTCGCCTGCTCCGGATTCATACCGGCCTGCGGCGTCATTCGCTGCATGATGAGGGTGGAGATGACGATCGTGATCGGGATCAGGTACAGGTGGTCGGGCTGAGAAAGATCCGTAAGCCAGAGCCAGTGAGCGCCGCGCAGTTCGATGGCCGCGGAGAGCATGGTCCAGAAGGCGAACAGGAAGGGCATCTGTACGAGCAATGGCAGGCAGCCGCCGGCCGGATTGACATCGTGTTCTTTGTACAGCGCGCTGATTTCCTTTTGCGCTTCCTGACGTCGCGGATCCTTCAGCGAGTACTTCTTGTACTTGTCGTTGATTGACTGCACTTGCGGCGCAATCTTCTGCATCTTCAGCGCGGAACGCATCGCCATGATACGGAGCGGAAGCAGAGCCGCGTTGATGACAACCGTCAGGAAAATGATCGCCCAGCCCCAGTTGGGGATCCAGTGATCGTAGGTCCAGTGCAGCCACAGGAACAGCGGGCGTGCAATGAAGCTGAAGCGGCCGAAGTCGACTACCGGGCGCAGATCCCAATGCTGGCCAGGAGTCGTGGGGTGGACGGTTCCCAACACATCCAGCGCCTTCGGGCCGACAAACATTCTTTCGTTTACCGGGGCTCCGAGAGGTCCAACGGCGGCACCGAGCACCTGGACTGGCGCTGTATCGTTCGGATCCTTCGGAGTCTTTGGAACCTGAATGGCGTTGCGCAACTGGATCATCGCAGCCTGCTGCGGGTTATCCGGCATGAAAATGGCTGCGAAATACTGGTCCGAGACTCCAGCCCACTGGAAGGGCGGCTGCATCACGCGGCCACCGCTAATTGACTTGCCGCTCTTATCAGGGCTCAACCGTTGTACATCATTGCCGTTGAAATAATCATTTTTCTGTGCGGCGTACGTTCCCGGGATAGTCAT
Organism: Terriglobia bacterium; assembly: GCA_032252755.1. Taxonomy (NCBI): domain Bacteria; kingdom Pseudomonadati; phylum Acidobacteriota; class Terriglobia; species Terriglobia bacterium. The sequence continues at coordinate 37,920 of JAVUPY010000011.1, read as the reverse complement.
ATCCCCGAAGCTGCTTGGCCACGCGGGGAGAGCGGTCACGTAATTGCCGTTGCGGACGACCGACGTATGGACGCCGATCACGTATGAGTTGTCGAACGTGAACTCTTTGTGAACAGTAATGTCGCCGTCGGAATAATCGAAGGTAAGCTTGCCGGGGACGGTTAGTTTAGGGCCGGCGCCGGTGACGTAGAGAACTGAATTCAGCTTGTCGCGGAGGTTCTGGTCATTGGTGTAGAGCGACAGAGGATATCCGTATTGCGGAGCGGCTTTGTCGTTGACCAGTTCGAGTGGATTGCCCTTGTCGTCTTTGTACTTCTTCAGGACCCATGACTTAACCAAGCCGCCCTTGTTAGAGAAGGTGATTTTGTAGAGATCGTTTTCGACGACGGTTCCGGTCTCCGCTTTGCCTTCTTCGACGGCCTTCGTTCTCGAGCCTGGAGGAGGAACAGGAGCCGGGGTGGTCGTGGCGGCCGCTGGCTTGGTGGGTGCGGCCTGCGGTTGCTGCTGGCTCTGTTGCTGCTTCTGGCCGGATTGCTGCGCCGGTTCTGGCTTCTTGAAAAAGAACTGCTCGCTGATGATGACGATAACCGCCATCACGACGAACACCAGGATGAGATTTCGATTCATTCCTGGTTCTTGTTGTGGATTGTGGTACTCGCTCAAGCTTCACCGTTCCGGCGCGGATTCACGTTCGCGCCTCTACTGCTTAGAATTCCTGGTGCCCCATCCAGGCATCTCTTGGCCGGGGCCGTTCGTGGCACTTGCAGTCGTTTCCCTTCACCGGGTCGTAGCCGTGGCCGCCGAGCGGATTGCATCGCAGCAATCGCCAGATCGCCTGCGTACTACCGCGCAGCACTCCCTTGCGCTCAATGGCCTCCATGGCGTACTCCGAGCAGGTCGGCACATACCTGCAGGCAGTTGGGAGCATAGGCGAGAGGTATCGCTTATACGCGCGCAAGACGGCGAGAATGATGGTCTCCATTACTCAGCCTGTGCCTTTCCCTGGCGTTCCACGTTCTTCTTTACCACCTGGAAGGCCTTGGCAACCTCTTCCGACAATACGGAAAAGCCGAGCCCCAGGACCGACTTTTTCGGATGGAGGATGATATCCACCGAATCCGAAATTCCGTTCAGGTCGTTCAGGTGATAACGAACCGCCTCACGGGTTCGCCGCCGAATACGGTTACGCTCGACGGCTCCGCCGAGCACCTTCCCCACGGTGAAACCAACTCGAACCCGACTAGCTTCGCCGGCGCCATGGCGCCGCAAGTAGAAGGTAGTCAGGTTCCCTGAAAAATGGCGCTTCCCATCTTGGTACACGCGCTGAAAGTCAGCATGCTTCAGCAGGTGCGCCGACTTGGGAAACGGGGTTCCAGAAACGCCGCTCACGGTTGAACCGGTCCGGCATTCAAACGATGCCCGGATTCGACGACGTAAACCATAGCAGCAAAGAATTCGCCTGGCAGCGGGGGAGTTACTCGCGATAGCCGGGCTTCACTGAAACGCGCTTACGCCCTTTGGCGCGACGACGCGAAAGTACCGCCTGACCGCTCTTGGTCTTCATGCGGCTACGGAAACCGTGCTTCTTGGCACGTTTGCGGCGGTTGGGTTGGAATGTGCGCTTGGGCATGGAAAAACGGCGCTCCTCTACTGGGCAAAATGGATGCTAAGCAAATGAAAAGTATAAAGGAAAGGCCCGGATATCAGCAAACCGCGTTTTGCCCGGTGGCGTCCCCAGAGGACTTAGCTGTTAGCAAATTGAGTTGATATCACGTCTTCCAAGCCTACAATTTAAGTATGGACCGACTAGGTGCCTGGATACACAGCAACTACTCGTGGTTTTGGTCCCTGTACATCATTGTCGTGTTTTCGTCGCTGGTCTGTTACGAGCATCTACGCAATGGTGCAGGTTGGCGGCAGTCTGCCAACGAATTCTGGTTAATTATCCCAGTGCTCATGATCTGCGCAGCCTTCAATTGGTTCGACAATGGAAAACAACGAGAACGCAAGCCGGGAATAGTGAATTTGGGTACCTGGATTTTTATGACCCCTGTTGTCCTCGGTCTAGTGTTCGTCGTAGTTTAGTTATCATGTTGCTTCCAATGCTCTCTGTCCTCTGGTATTGGGTTCGAAGGTGACTCTCGCTCTTGATAGGAGCGGATGGGATTTGATTCATCACACTCATCTCTGCTAGTCGTCACTGCATCATTTTCTTGCTTGCGAAATGTATTTGCACTGTCCTCGCGGCAGTTATAAACCTGCCACTTGACAACTCCTCCATTCGGCGTAAGGTGAGCGCTCAAATAAAAAAATCAGGTGAAACCATCATTGCACTTGGTGCTTTCATTCGTGCTAGTATCCGGAAGTCGAAAAAATCAGGCTCTGCCCAACATTTGGTGCATTCGAAATTCAGTTCTTCAACACGTTGACTTCAGCAGTTGAATCACAATGACCTGTGGAAAGCTGATACCCTTCCACAGCAATAATTCGATTGCTTAGACAACGAAACATTAGAAGGGCCGCCCAAGAGCGACTCCGAACGGTATTATTCATGTCTGCTTCCTCATTAGCTACCGCCTCCGGAAACCCATGGCTTCGAATCCTCGATGCCCTCGAAAAGAAAATTAACCGCCACTCCTACGAGACGTGGCTCAAGCCGACGAAATACAGCCACGCCGATAAAGGAATTCTCTTCATACAAGTCCCTACTGTTGAATTTCGCCACATCGGCGAGCGCTATGCCGACCTTATCCACGAAGCGATGGACGATCTCGGACTTGAGTTCCAGGACGTCGAGTTCGTAACCAGAACTCCCGAAGAAAATTCGGCGTCTTCGGTTGCGACCGCCACGCCGGTTCGTCATGATGGCGGATTCCCCCCGGCTTCGGTTGGCTCAAATGGCGCGCGTCCGGCGACACAGGTGCGTTTCGACTTCGACGGCGCGGCGCAACTCAACCCAAAGTACACGTTCGATAACTTCGTCATCGGCTCCGGAAACCAGTTCGCACACGCTGCGGCCAGGGCCGTTGCCGAGCGGCCATCTAAGGCCTACAACCCGCTCTTCCTGTATGGCGGCGTCGGTATGGGCAAGACCCACCTGATGCAGGCGATCGGGCACGAGGTAAAGCAGCTCAATCCGGAAGCATCGATTTCGTACGTGTCGTCCGAAAAGTTCACCAACGAGATGATCAACTCGTTGCGCTACGACAAGATGAGCAGCTTCCGCGACAAGTTCCGCACGGTCGATGTGCTGCTTATCGACGACATTCAGTTCCTGGCGCAGAAAGAGCGTACCCAGGAAGAGTTCTTCCATACGTTTAACGCGCTGCACGAGTCGATGAAGCAGATCGTGATTGCCAGCGACCGGCCGCCGAAGGAACTCGCCGAGATTGAAGACCGCTTGCGTAGCCGTTTCGAATGGGGTCTTATTGCCGACATTCAGCCGCCGGATCTTGAGACGAAAATCGCTATCCTGCAGAAGAAAGCGGAAACGGAAAAGGTCACACTACCCGGAGATGTCGCCCAGTACATCGCTTCGAACATTCGCAGCAACGTGCGCGAACTGGAAGGCGCACTCATTCGTCTGATCGCCTACGCTTCACTCACCGGCGTGGAAATCAACCTGATTACCACGCAGCAGGTGCTGAAGAACTTTATCGATCAGCAGAGCCGAAAGGTCACGATCGAGGCGATTCAGAAGCAGGTGGCGGAGCAGTTCGGTTTGCGTCTGCCTGAGATCAAGGCCAAGAACAACTCACGGCAGATCGTTTTCCCACGGCAGATTGCGATGTACCTGGCTAAGCACATGACGGAAGCATCGCTGCCGGAGATTGGGCGTCAGTTTGGTGGAAAGCACCATACAACGGTTCTGCACTCCATTGAGAAAATCGAAGAGCAGCGGAAGAACGACAAAGATCTGAACCGTTTGCTCAATAAACTTTCGGAGCAACTGAGCAACTAGAACCGTTCTATGCTTTAGCCGAGCCCCACGTCACTGCTGTGGGGCTTTCGCTTTTTGAGGAACATGTGTTCCACGGAATTCCGAGTTTTCGAAGGAAGAGTTGTGGATGACTTGTGGAAGGCGTGCAAGAACGGGTGATTCAACGATCGAAGGTCAGTTTAGACACAGGTAGCATCGCTGGAGCTGGATCGATTTCCAGCGTGGAAATCACGTCCTGATCGCGAATAATCTACTCACGATTCAGATTTCCACTTTTCCGCAGCCCCTACTGTTACTACTGGTTTTAGACTTATTTTTCTGTAATTAGAGTTAAAAGCAGTTCCGATCATCGGCACACAATGTTTATTCGCAAATCTTCCGGAACAGTTTGTAGTTAGCCAGTGTCTCTAGATGTGAGAAGTGAGTGGAGGAAACATGCGGCGCTCGCTTGTTCCATTGGTTGTACTTCTTGCACTGACGGCCGTTCTGGCCCAAAGCGATCCCAAGTCATCCGGCACTATCATTCAAGCCACTCCTAAGAGCGAGTACGTTCACCCACAGCTTTCGCCGGAGTTGGAAAAAGATCGTCGCTATTCAATGGAATTGGTCAGCAAGAACAAGTTTCTGGAGGCTTTGCCCTGGCTGGACAAACTTGCGAAAGCGGCACCAAATGATGCCGAGGTCCTGGTGAGTTTGGCTGAATGTCTTTACGCACACTCGGCGACGCTGACGAATGCGGGAGAGAAAAAAGCGGAAGTACTTCGGACGCGCCAGTTGTTACTGCAAGCGCAAAAGTTGGGATACAGTTCCGACTATCTTGAGACCCTGATCGCGGGGATTCCACCAGACGCTGCCGATCCCGCGTTCTCCGACAATGCTGAAGTTGACCGGATTATGAAGCACGCAGAAGCCGATTTTGCCGCAGGTAACTATGACGCAGCCAAGCAGGGATATTTACAGGCGATCTTGTTGGAACCGAACAACTATGACGCTGTGCTCTTCATGGGCGATATCTATTTCGCGAAACGCGACAGCGTAGCCGCCGGGCAGTGGTATTCACGCGCAATCAACATCGATCCGAATCGCGAAGTTGCGTACAGGTATTGGGGTGACGCCCTCGCAATGGCTGGAAAGCTACCGGAAGCCCGCCACAAATACATAGAGGCCGTTGTCGCCGAGCCCTACAAGCGCTCCAGTTGGAATGGGATCAACAAGTGGCTGCAATACGCTAAGCAGCCCATCACCTGGTACCACTTTCAATCGCCGAACTCGCACGAAGTAAAGGGAAAGAATGCAGAAGGAAAAAACGACATCAACATCAATATCGACTCGTCTTCATTGAATAAGAAGGACGGCAGCAGCGCCTGGATGATGTACGAGATGACGCGCGCTGTTTGGCAGGGAGATGAGTTCAAGAAGAATTTCCCGAACGAGAAGGAGTACCGCCATAGCTTGAAAGAAGAGTTCCAGGCCCTCTCGGTAGTCGCTGAGACGGCCGATTCACTCGCTACCGGGAAGAAACCCGAGAAGCTGAATGCCGACCTCGCCGCCCTGGTCAGATTCAACAAAGCGGGACTGCTGGAACCATATATTCTGCTGAATGCCGCGGACGCGGCCATCGCCCGGGACTACGAGGGCTACCGGAAGGATCATCGGGACGTGCTCATCCGCTACCTGGATGAAGTGGTGGTTCCACCAGTGCCCAAGACGGAATAGGTGTGCATTTTTGACCGACCTCGACCATCGCCAGTGAGCACTTCTACTTACAAATTTACCTGCCTTAGGCTTTTCCTTCCTGTTGGAGCCGAGCAGGTCAAGTTGATACACAAAGAAAATAAAAGACTTAAGTGTGAAAACAAGCTGTTCCTGTTTGGCACCTGACGTGTACTAGGCCAAGGTGCTCGCGTTTACCAAGACGCGACTCGGTAGGGGCTCTCGGGATCGACGGGCCGCAAGATGGCCCGTTCGACCCAGAGGGATGGCCCGCAATTTTGCGATTGGCACACGGAATGTGCCGGGCGGACCGGGGGCGAAGCACCCAGGCAATACCCACCGCCGGAGGATCGAAGACCATGAAGAACCGATTTCTACTTGTGCTGCCGCTAGCTGCGACAATGATGATCCCCGCTATGGCGCAGCAGAGCTCATCGACTGACAACCAGCAACCGGCGGCGACAACGACCCAGAGCGCACCAGCCCAGAACACGCAGGATCAGAACGCCTCGAGCGATCAAAACACCAGCGCGCGCCAACCGCTCCAGCCCCAGCTGAAGCAGGGATTCTGGGGTCACCTGAACCCATTTGCCCGTAAGAAGTACCTTGAGCGTCAGATCTCGCCCATCCGCAACCGCGTCAATGAGCTTGATGAGCTGACCGCTAACAACTCGAAGGCGCTGACGGATCTCGATGCGCGTACGACCGAAGGTCTGAAGGAAGCCAACGCGAAGGCCGATACCGCGGATCAGCATGCAGTCGCGGCCGGCAATGCCGCGCAGCAGGCGAACCAGACTGCAACCCAGGCTGGTGCGCGTCTCCAGACGGTTTCAACCGTGGTCGGGAACATCGATCAGTACAAGCCGTCGACGCAGGCCGAAATCCGCTTCCGTCCGGGCCAGACTGCTCTGAGCACGAAAGCCAAGGAAGCTCTCGATGACATGGCCCAGAACCTGAAGGGCCAGAATGGCTACATCATCGAGGTCCAGGGCTTTGCTCCGGGCCGTGGTTCGGCCGCGGTCGCGCACTCCAAGGCGATGGCCGACTCCGTAGTTCGTTACCTCGTTCTCAACCACGAGATTCCGGTGTACCGGATCTTCACGGTTGGCATGGGCAATGCTCCGATGCAGAACGCCGAGGGCAAGGAAACCCGCCTCCGCTACAGCAAGGTTGACGTGACGCTGATGAAGAACGGCATCGACCAGCTCGCCACCAGCCAGACTGGCGCCGAGGCCCAGCCCCAGTCGCAGCAGCCTCAACAGATGTCGCAGACTCCGCAGTAACTTTCAAGATCCGGGAACGCGGCCTTCAGGGGGGTTTGCGTTCCGGGAGACCGCCCCTCGCTTCGGCGAGGGGCTTTTCTGTCGTTTGGGGGGTGAGGCTACGTTGCATTGACTTGCCCCTCATCTAGATGCCAAAATCTCGACTTTCAAGTGCACAATCGCGGGGCTCTCAGGACTGAAGCTGGCTCCCCGCAGCCGGATCCTGATGGGAGGTTTTGACCCCGAACTCCAATGGCCCAGCAATCGTCACAATCACCAAAGAGAATGAACCTGCCGGAATGGGTCGAGGCGAACTTCCGTCTGCTCCTGGATGCCGCGCCAGACGCGATGCTCGTCGTCAACGAGGCAGGTCAGATCACATTAGCCAATTCTCAAGCGGAGACCTTGTTTGGTATTGCGCGTCAGGATCTTGTTGGAAAACCGGTCGAAGTCCTTATCCCGGAACGCTACCACGGTCGGCATGCGGAACACCGGGCAGAATTTGCGGCCGACGCGCGGGTACGGCCGATGGGTATGGGCCTGGAACTGTTCGGCTTGCGAAAAGGCTCCAAGGAGTTCCCGGTTGAGATCAGCCTGAGCCCATTGAAGACCGACAACGGAAATTTCACCATTGCGGCGATTCGCGACATCACCGATCGGAAGCGGACGCAGGAGCAGCTGAAGATCCTGAACCAGCAACTCCGAGAAAACGTGGATCAGCTCAGCCGAACCAATGAAGAACTCGCGGCTCTGCGGCTGGCAGAAACAGCGAGCCTGAGGGTAGAGCGCGACCGCGCCGAGAACCAGCTTCGTTTTTCAGAAGAGCATTTCCAGACCATGGTCGAGCGTTCTCCATACGGCATCTACGCCGCCGACTTGTCGGGCAACATCGTCTGGGCGAACCCTGCACTCGTGCAGATGCTGGGTTACGAGTCGGTAGACGAGGTACTTCAACTGAACACGGTTCGCAATATCTATGCGGATCCTCATGATCGGCAGAATGCCGTAGGTTTCTGGGATGCGATAGCGCGTCCGGATCCGATCGAGACCAAGTGGAAGCGTAAAGACGGGAAACTGATCACGGTTCGTCTCGTGGGCCGGCGCATCTCTCCAGAAGGAAGCGCGCCAATGCACGAGGTTTTCGTCGAAAACGTCACTGAACAGCGAGTGCTGGAGAAGCAGTTCCAGCAGGCGCAGAGAATGGAAGCTGTCGGCCGCCTGGCGGGCGGCGTGGCACACGACTTCAACAATCTGCTGATGGTCATCGGCAGTTCGGCGCAGATGGTGCAGGACGCCAAGCACGATCCCGCGAAGGTCGACCATTACACGACTATCGTTCGCAGCGCGACGGATAAGGCTGCCGTACTCACGCGCCGGTTACTGGCATTCAGTCGACAGCAGGTATTGCAGCCGGCGGTAATTTCCCTCAATGACGTTGTGATCGATATCTGCCGGCTACTCCCTCGCCTGCTGGGCGAGGACGTTGAGGTTGTACTCGGACTGGATGATGGCCTCAAGAAGATCTACGCCGATCGTGGGCAGATCGAGCAGGCGCTGATGAATCTCTCCGTCAATGCGCGTGATGCGATGCCGAACGGGGGCCGCCTGACCATCGAGACCAAGATCGTCGAACTGGACGCCCAATATGCCCAGCAACGCTCGACGGAAATATCTCCAGGCGAGTATGTAATGCTGGCGATCAGCGACACCGGAGTCGGCATGACGCCGGAAGTGCAGTCGCAGATCTTCGAGCCGTTCTTCACGACCAAAGAGGTTGGCAAGGGGACCGGACTCGGCCTGGCAAGCGTGTACGGCACGGTTCGGCAGAGCGGCGGTTTTATCTGGGTCTACAGCGAAGTAGGACGGGGGTCGTCGTTCAAGCTTTACTTCCCGGCGCTCGAGGCGGCAGCAGAGGTGGCCGAGGCCAGGACTCTCGCCATGCCGCATCCGGGTGGATCGGAAAGGGTGCTGCTCGTCGAAGATGAAGCGACTCTTCGCGAACTCACTTCCACGTTCCTGCAGGCGAAGGGTTATCGAGTGCTCGAGGCCTCCAATGGCGTTCAGGCGCTGGAAATCTGCAGAACCCACCCCGATATAGCTGTTCTGGTCAGCGACGTAGTCATGCCGGAGCTGGGCGGGCCCGCTTTGGCAGCATATGCAACCAAGCTGTTGCCTCAGGTAAAAATTATCCTGATGTCCGGATACACAGATCGCGCACTGGACAACAACGCTCTTGAGCTAGGCATGGAGTTTCTGCAGAAGCCTTTCAGCTTCGATACGTTGGCGAAGACGATTCGACGAGTGCTGGATAACGCGAAGGAGAAAGCGTCGTAGAATCTCTCCTACCCCTCTTCCCAATCGCCTTCCGACTCGCTAGGCTGGTCGCATGCTCGCCCTGTACTACTCCCGGATGGAGTCACCGATTGGACCACTCGTAATCGGCGTGTCGCAGGAAGGCCTCGCCCTAATCGAATGGGATCGCGGTGAGTTCCCGGAAAGTCGTCTTGCGCGCATGGCGGAATGGCAGGAGTCGGAGGAGCGCACCATGGCAGCGAAGCGGCAACTGCGGGAGTATTTCGCTGGAAAACGCCAGGTCTTCGATGTAAAGGTCGATCTTCACGGCACGGAGTTTCAGAAGAAGTGCTGGCGAGCGCTGCTGAACATTCCATACGGCCAGACCCGGACGTACGCCCAGATTGCAAAATCAGTCGGGAAGCCGCGGGGCTTTCGCGCCGTCGGCATGGCGAATCACGATAATCCGGTGCCAATCGTTGTTCCGTGCCATCGCGTACTCGCGTCCGATGGCACACTCGGCGGCTACGGCGGGGGCCTGGAGGTCAAGCGCAAACTGCTGGAACTGGAAGGGGCCTTACAGCCGACTCTGCTTTAAACCTACTCACCACAGGGACACCGAGACACAGAACTAGTGAATCATGAAAGCCCAATCTTCGAGGGCCAATAGTTATCGCAGTTTTGAATTTTCGCAGTTCTGCCTTGAAACCCCTGTCCCCTCTGCATCTCTGTGGTGAATTGTTTTTTCGTCCTTTACAATCCAGCGGTGCGCGTTGCGGCCATCCTCCATCCTTACGAAAACGACCGTCTTCTCACGCCTTTCCGGCTGCCCGGCGCGAATGTCTTTCGCGGAAACTCGCTCGAGGCGGGCGATCTGCCGGATGCAGCAATTGTGTTTGGTGGGGACGGTAGCGTGCATCGCGTGATCCAGGCACTTGCCGGATCCGAATGTCCATTGCTGGTTGTCCCGACCGGAAGCGGAAATGATTTTGCCAATGCAATCGGAATGCGAACGGTTGACGATGCATTGCGCGCCTGGAAGGCCTTTCTCAAAGCAGAGGGGAAGATCCGCACCATCGACATCGGCCTGATCACGCCAATGACGGAGCGTCCGCCGGTGCAGGACGAAGATGCTGTCCCGGTGCAGAGCCGGACATTCATTCGCGAAGATGGAACATTTGAAAAGCCGAGTGAGAAACTGGCCCCGGCGATCATGCGCCAGCATCTCCACTTTCTCTACGACGCCATCAATTCCGAAAGATACTTCTGTTGCGTTGCCGGCGCGGGGCTTGATTCTGAAACGAATCGAATTGCGAATCGGTTGCCGGGCTGGATGCGGAAAATTGGTGGCTACCTTACCTGTGCCGTCTACTCGCTATTGCGCTATCGACCGCAGCGCATGACGGTGTCGCTTCCGGACGGAGAAGGATCGTTTCGCGTGCGCATTTCAGAGCCAGCGTTGTTCGTGGCCATAGGCAACAGTCCATCGTATGGAGGCGGAATGCGAATTGCCGGCCACGCTCAGTTGGATGACGGCGCACTGGATGTCTGCTTTGTTCGTCAAGCTGGGACGCTGCGAATCCTGCGAGTACTGCATACAGTTTTCCGCGGCGATCATGTGTCGCTGCCGGAAGTTGAATACTTCACCGCCAAAGATTTGTGGTTGGAGAGCGAATCCCCGCTTCCAATCTACGCCGACGGTGAGTATATCTGTGACACCCCGGCTGAAATTCGAGTGCGTCCGCACTCGCTTCGTCTGATCGTCTAAACCGCTGCTGCCCAAAGTGGAACTTTAGTGGGACACCGAACGTAATTCTCAATGTAAATGGTTTAATTTGAGCCTGTTACGTGCAGAGCTACTGGGAATGTCCGAGTGTATGACTGAGGCAATCCAGAGAAGTTTCTGAAACAATTTTGTGTGTAGCGGGTCTATACTGATGAAGAAACATGTCCAGTCCCACCATGTCGCAGACGCCAAGCCCGGCGGCGCAGAAGTTCGACCCTGTCCTGCCGACCCTTTTCGGTGAAGGGTACGGTATTTACAAGGTCCAGAGGAATTCGTTTATCCTCTCGTTCCTGCTGAACACGCTGTTTGTAGTTGGGTGCGTCCTCATCGGTTCCTTCGCCTGGCAGAACAAAGAACAGATCAAGAAAGTAGTACTCGACCAGGCCATAGAGATCAGCCCGTATGTGATGCCCCCCGCCAAGGATGCTTCTGGTGGCGGTGGTGGCGGCGGCGATCGCGACAAGTTACAGGCCTCCAAGGGCGCGCTGCCAAAACTCTCGCGTCAGCAGATTACGCCGCCGGTGGTTGTCGTTCGCAATGACAATCCGAAGCTTGCAGTTCCGCCTGAGGTTGTCGTCCCGCAGATGAACCTGCCGCAGGTCGGCCCGCTCGGTGATCCGCTTTCGCATGTGACCTTGGCTTCGAACGGTACTGGCTCGGGCGGTGGCATTGGCAGCGGTTCTGGCGGCGGCGTCGGCAGCGGCCGGGGTCCCGGTGTTGGTCCAGGATGGGGCGGCGGCATCGGTGGCGGCGCTTATCGAGTTGGCGGCGGCGTCAGCGAACCCCGCGCGATCTACGCGCCCGATCCCGAGTATTCGGAGGAAGCGCGTAAAGCGAAGTGGCAGGGTACGGTTGTGCTCTGGGTAGTAATCGGTCCCGACGGAAGGCCGCGTGACATACGCATCCAGCGCTCGCTGGGAATGGGTCTGGACGAAAAGGCGATCGAGGCGGTGAAGACTTGGCGTTTTGAGCCGGCCAAGAAAGACGGACAGCCCGTCGCCGTGCAGGTCAACGTAGAAGTCAACTTCCGGCTTTACTAGATTCGAAACAAAGAAATCATGAAGGCAGAAGCTTAGCTTCTGCCTTTTAAGTTTGGTGAGCACGCCGGCGCTCGTGCTAGTCGCGTCGCATCTTCTTGGCGATGGGGGCGACTTTTTCTTTCGCAGTATTCGCCCACTCGCGGCCGCGATCCATGTAGTCGCCAGCCTGGTCGCTTAGATCGTCAAACACATCGCGTGCGTCCTCGTACTTGCGCCGAATGGTGCGGCGCATCTGACGGCCGGATTTCGGCGCAAATAGCAGTGCAACAACGGTGCCGATGCCCACCCCTATGAACAAAAAAGTCAGCGCGGTTGCGGTGCTGCTGCTGTTCTTATCCGAGTACTTGTATTCGCCAAAGGTGCCGTAATCGCTCATGGAGTTCTGATCCTCCTGCTGAATTTTACTCCGGCGGATGCTACCGAGAGCTCCACCTCAAATATCACTGTGCGAGACTAACCGGACTTGCGGCGCGGATTGCGCCGTGCACCGGGGGCTTTCTCGCTGGATTTGATCGGCACTACTCGATCCTGACGCTGTATCCTTTCATCAACACGGCGGTTACCAATACCCTGCTGCTCTTCGGCCCGCTGTGCACGCAGTGTGGGCTGCTGCGATCGCCACTTCACGCCTCTGGAGACACCTTCAAGGACATGTTCAGGACCTCTCTTTCTTTCTTCCTTTATGGCGAGGTCGCCAAGCGAAATTATGCCCTCTAAGCGTCCTTCATGAACCACGGGTAAGCGGCGGATTTGGTGACGCGCCATCAACTCCTCCGCTTCCTGAACGTTGGCTTCCGGAGAGACCGTCACCAAACCTTCGGTCAGAACGTCTTCCGCTGTGGATTCGCCGGGATCGCCGCCTTCAGCGACGCAGCGCAACACGATGTCACGATCGGTGACGATTCCGACGAGTTCGTCATCATCGACAATTGGCACAGCGCCGATGTCTTCGTGGCGCATGATGGTAGCAATCTCTTCGAGCGTGCTTCCCAGCTCGGCAGTAGTTATGTCGGTAGTCATGAGTTCGCGGACCTTCATGGGGGACTCCTCGGCAGGCGTTTTCTCAAACTTAGAACGATGGGGAACGGCGGCTGTTGCCCCCGGATTTCAACTGCTTTACTCTGCCCCGTCGCCGGTTTCCAAACCTCATGCCCAGCCTGTACAATCAAGTGTTCGTCTCTCCAGCGCGCGGCAGTTCTGTAATCGGAATCCGCGAAGGGCGTTCCTCAACGGGAATTCTTCCGGGCGCGAGCGCGCCGCCTTGAGAGCCGCTCCGTCGACTTGTTGCCCTACATCCGCCGCGTGAGCGGATGCAGGTTACTTCGGCGGATATGAGCAAACAAACGCGAAATCTACGATAGGAGCCTTTGTATCCCATGGCGATCCCGGCCACCCAACTGCGTCCCGGCATGATCATCAAGCACAACAATGATCTGCACTCAGTGTTCAGCGTCGAACACCGTACCCCGGGAAACCTCCGTGCCTTTATCCAGGCCAAGCTGCGTAACCTGCGTACCGGCGCAATGTTCGAACACCGTTTCCGTTCGGCTGACGGCATCGAGAAGATTACCGTTGACGAAGTGAAGATGGAATTCCTCTACAACGACGGCGACGACTACTACTTCATGGATACCGGCACCTACGAGCAGACTAATCTTAAGCGCGACACACTCGGCGACGCGGTAGAGTACCTCACCGCCAACCTGCAGATCACTGTCGAGTTCTTCGACGGAAAGCCCGTGGGAATTGAGCTGCCGCAAACCGTGGACTTGACGGTGATTGAGACCGAGCCTGGCTTGAAATCAGCGACCGCCTCCAGCGTTACAAAACCGGCCAAGACCGAAACCGGCCTGGTCGTCCAGGTGCCGCCGTTTATCAACGAGGGCGACCGCATCAAGGTTGATACGAGCGAAGGCGCCTACCTGAGTCGCGCATAGCGCATGATGTTTCAGTAGCCCCGGCCACGTCGGCCGGGGTTCTGTTGAGAGTTCAATGGCTGCTACGCAAACTCGTCGCTACGTCGTGACCGGCCGCGTTCAGGGCGTCGGCTTCCGCTGGTATGTCGAGCGCGAAGCCCGGGCCCTTGGCCTCGGCGGTTGGGTGCGTAATCGTGCTGACGGCAGCGTCGAAGTTCTGGCCGCGGGCTCAAACCAGCAGCTGAACGCCTTGTATGACAAGCTCAAGGCAGGGCCGCGCGCCTCGCGGGTCGACAACGTGGAAGTGGAAGAAGCAGCGCCCCTGAAGGACAGCGGTACATTCCGTATCGAAGGAGCTTGGTGACGAATGCACCAGCCAAAAACCACCTGTGATTCCCTGAAAAAACTCGTTCGCGAAGTCCCCGACTTTCCCAAGCCCGGCATTCTCTTCTACGACATCACCACGCTACTTAAGGACAAGCTGGGTTTTGCGACCCTGATCGATTCGCTGACGGAGTACTACATCAACAAGGACATCGATCTTGTGATCGGAATCGAAGCGCGCGGATTCATCTTCGGTCCGGCGCTCGCCTATCGGCTCAACGCTGGCTTTGTGCCGGTGCGGAAACCCAAAAAGCTGCCGGCCGAAACCGTTCGCTGGACCTACGAACTCGAGTACGGCTCCGACACGCTGGAAATCCATAAGGACGCGATTGCCCCCGGCCAACGCATCATCATCGTCGACGACCTGCTCGCCACCGGCGGAACCGCGAAAGCGACGGCGGAACTGGCAAGCTCCCTCGGCGGCGAAATCTGCGGGCTTGGATTTGCCATCGAACTCGACTTCCTGAAGGGGCGCGAGAAGCTCGGCAATTACGACGTGTACTCACTCCTGCATTACGACAAATAGCCACCACCAGGGCCGCCAAGGGACACAAAGAGAAGATGCCTTCGTGTTCATTAGTGTCCTTCATGGTTATCGTTCCATTGCCTAAGCCGGAACTGTCGCACTAAACTGTTTCGACCAATTCCCCGCGAAAGGTTACGTGTGGAAGCCTCAGGAGCTGTCAAAGGAAAACCCCAGGACTACATCGGCGCTTTCGCGAATGCGTTGACCTGTCTTGGCACTCAAACCTCTCACGAAGAAATTTTGTCGCAGGTCCCCGCGCTCCTCTGGAAGGACTTCGAGGCGGTGCGTTCGGAGCTTTGGCTGTGGGATGAATCCGGCAAGGGCTCGGGATACCTGACGCACTCGGCGGGTGCGGAAGCCAGCCATCGCAAAGATTACGTTTCAATCGGCGCCGGAGTTCTCGGGCGCGTCGCGCAGGCTCGCCGTGAAGAGCATAACGTGCCGCTCAGCGCTACAGACATCGAACTCACCCAGGCGCAACTAACCCACGTTTCCGTGTTCCCGCTAAATGCCGGAAAGAAGCTGGTCGGGGTAATCGCGAATTACAGCGACGGTCCAACCGCTGATGAAGTCATCTCCTGGTGGCACGCGTATTCCGAAATCGCGGGATTCGCCGTAAGCCGCGCACTCTCAACCGAAGAAAGCCAGCGCCAGATCCAACAGCTGTCGCTTCTCTTCGAAGCCACGCGACTGCTGAATTCGACGCTCGATCTCGCCGAGTTGCTGGAACTCATCCTGCGCATCGCCCGCACCGAGGTGAAGGCCGACCGCGGCACCGTATTCCTCGTCGACAAGCAGAAGAAAGAATTGTGGTCCATCGTCGCGCAAGGTCTCGAAAGCCAGGAGATCCGCGTTCCTTTCGGGCGCGGTGTCGCCGGCCATGTCGCCGAAACTGGCGAGATGCTGAACGTGGCCGACGCGTATGAGCTTCCGTTCTTCGATCCCAGCTTTGACCAGAAATTCGGTTACCGAACCAAGTCGTTGCTCTGCCTGCCAATCCGCCACAAGTCGGGCGAGATCGTCGGCGTGTTGCAATTGTTGAATCAGACCGTCGACGGCAAATTCACGAAGAAGGACGAGGAGTTCCTCAACAAGCTCAGTGGCCACATGGCAATGGCTCTGGAGAACGCGCGCCTGCATCGCGAGGCCCTCGAGAAGCAGCGCATGGAACGCGACCTCGCCGTTGCCCGCCAGATTCAGCGCTCGCTGTTGCCCGAGCATCCGCCGGTACTGCAGGGATACGACATCGCTGTCTTAAACGAGCCTTGCTTCGAATGCGGCGGCGATTACTACGACTTCCTGAATCTTGGCCCGCAGACTCTGCTTGCAGTCGTCGCCGACGTGGAAGGAAAAGGCGTCGGTTCGGCACTGGTAATGTCGAATTTGCAGGCGACGCTGCGCGCGCTCGCCATGCACCTGCACTCCCTCGAAGTGCTCATGCTCTCGCTCAACGAAATGATCTACAACGACACCAAGAGCGAAAAATTCCTGAGCTGCTTCCTTGGACTGATCGACACGCGCCGCAATGGCCTTCATTACATCAACGCTGGGCACTGCCCGCCGATCGTCGTGCGCGGCAAGGACGGCTCGCACCAAGAACTCTCGACCGGCGGCACCGTCGTCGGCCTGTTCCCGGACAGTCAATACCAGCGCGGCTCCACACCGCTTGAGCCTGGAGATATTCTCGTCTGCTGTACCGACGGCATCACCGAGGCCTGTAACACAAAAGAAGAAGAGTTCGGGATCGAGGGCCTCGCAAAATGCGTTGCGCTGCATCGCGCCAAATCTGCGCAGCAGATTGTCGACGCCGTCCTCGACGAGGTGACGGCCTTCTCCCGCGGTGGTCCCCACCAGGACGACAAAGTCCTCATGCTGATCAAAGTCACGGCATCCGGGGAATTACAGCAGGCTACGAGTTCCGGGGAACCACAGCAGGCTACGAGCTAGGGAAATCCAGGAAAACGCTGGATCAGCGGTCCTAGGCTGGAATCAGCGGTTCTAGAAAGTAGCCCCGCACGTCAGAGTCCGTGTGAGAACCTGCTCGGAGAAATTACGGTCGCACGTGAGAGCCTGTGCGAGAATGCGGTTTTAGAAAGTAGCCCCGCACGTCAGAGTCCGTGTGAGAACCTGCTCGGAGAAATTACGGTCGCACGTGAGAGCCTGTGCGAGAATGCGGTTTTAGAAAGTAGCCCCGCACGTCAGTGCGGGGAACGACCGCCCTGGATTGCGGCAGAGTCGCTTCAGCGACGACAGAGGCAGTGTTTTCGTGCCCTCGGATGAGTCAGCCTTCTTCTACAACCAACTTCGCTTCTTTCGCCAGATAGCTCTTCCGCCGAAACCAGTCTTCCATCCGCTCGCGCAGCAATTCCAGTGGCACCCGCGTCCCGATCTCAATCACTCCATCACTGACCGGCAAAGTGTCGTCAAACACCTGGTCGTTGGTGAAACTGCGCATGGCAAAACTGTCCAGCCACTTAATGGGCGCGGGGTGGCGCTGGCCGGCGTCTTCGTATTCGACGCGAATTTTGCGGGCAAACAATGCTTCGTTCTCCGAAGCTCAGTATAAATGCGCGGATGAACCCCTTCCTTCAAAACCCCGAGGGTGCCCCGTCCTAGCTTCGCTAGGGCGGGTAGTTTCTTTGTTCAGGCACAAGCCTCAATTGATCAACTCACGGCCTTTGACCCGTTCTCCTATTCCAACTCTCACAACGAACGAAGAACTGAGAACGAACAACGAACTCCATTCCCATTTCGGAACCACCCGATTTTTTCCCCTTCACATCACAGACACCGCCCCGCAGCACCCTCTATCCTGACCATGGATCAGTCCAACAACGGCGCCCTCTGTGGGTGCCGTCGTCATTAGCTCTTTGGAAATTTCGCCGTCTGCGAGCGCCAAGACCGCGGACGCCTCGAATCAATGCTTTTCGATCGTCAATGGGACAATCGTCAATTCGGTCGAAACGGCGGCGTCTTCCCACGCCAACCCCTTCGGAATCTATTATTTCCCCCTAATCCACTGATTCCAGAGCATTTGGTTCAATTCTGTGACCTAACTTGCTGATTCTGAAGTTTCGAGGGGCGGGGGGGTAGGGGTAGGGTACCCCAATTTGGTACTAACCAGTAACCGGGGTATTTTCAGATTTAACCCGAGTGTTTTCATAGATCTACACGGAGAATTTCCGTAAGTCTCTGAAAACAGGAATCACGAAAATGGGGGGTGGATCAGGAGTCTAGGCCTGATCAAGTTCCTTCAGGCTTCTTAGATAATCCCCATGTTCTTCCCGACCTTCTCCAGTACCTGCAGCGCCTGGTCGAGCTGCTCGCGCGTATGCGTCGCGGTCATGATGGTGCGGATGCGGGCTTTGCCCTCCGGAACCGTCGGAAACGCGATGCCGGTTCCAAGTACGCCGTTCTTGAAGAGCTCGCGAGAGAACTCCATCGTCGTCTTGCCGTCGCCGATGATGATTGGCGTGATCGGCGTCTCGCTCGCCGGCGTATTCACCCCGCCGATGTTGAATCCGAGCAGACCGAGTTCTTTCTTGAAGTACTTCGTATTGTCCCAGAGCTGCTCCATCCACTGCGGCTCTGTCTGGAGAACATCGAAGGCCGCGATACAGGTCGCCGCGACCGACGGCGGATGCGAGGTCGAGAACAGGAACGGCCGCCCGCGATGGTAGAGGAACTCGATCAGATCGCGTGTCCCGCAGACGTATCCGCCGAGCGCGCCGATCGCCTTCGACAGCGTGCCGACCTGGATGTCGACGCGCCCGTGCTGCCCAAAGTGATCGACGGTCCCGCGCCCCTGCCGGCCCAGAACGCCGGAAGAGTGCGCGTCGTCGATCATCATGATCGCGCCGTATTTCTCGGCCAGATCGCACAAGCCGGGCAGCGGCCCAATGTCGCCGTCCATGGAGAAAACGCCGTCGGTGATCAGCAACTTTTTGCCGGGTTGATCCTTCACGCTCGCCAACTGCTCCTCGGCATGCGCCAGGTCCTTGTGACGGAAGACGAGGATCTTGGCGCGCGACAGGCGGCAGCCGTCGATGATCGAGGCATGGTTCAGCTCGTCGCTGATGATGAAATCATCTTTGCCGAGGATCGCTGAGACCGTTCCCGCGTTTGCCGTAAAGCCTGACTGGAAGACCACGCAGGCCTCAACGTTCTTGAAGCGCGCGATCTTCTCTTCGAGTTCCATGTGGATCGACATGGTTCCGGCAATGGTGCGCACCGCGCCCGAGCCGACTCCGTACTTCTTTGTCGCTTCCAGCGCCGCCTCGCGAAGCTTCGGGTGGGTGGTCAGACCGAGGTAGTTATTCGAGGCGAGGTTAATTACATTTTTGCCGTCGAAGGTGCAGACCGACGCTTGCTCGTCTTCGAGGACGCGCAGCCGGAAGTAGGTTCCCTTCTTCTTCAGAGCATTCAGTTCGTCGGTGAGAAATGCGAGTGGATCGGTTCGAGTACTCGTGGTCATGCACAAACCTCTTCGGCTGCGAAATGCAAACCAGCTAGTTTAATACCGGAGCCGCACTCGCCACAAAGAGGCGCGCCTACACGCGTCTTCCGCTGACAAACGGATTGCCAGAGATGACGAAGCGCAACGGTTCGTCGATGGCTTTTGTGATGCCGATCCGAGGAGTGATAGTCACGCTCTCGGGGCGGAAGCTGTCGTCGGCGAGCCAGAGGTCCGAACGCGAGGGATCGGTGAGGTCCTTGCCATTGTCGCGATCACGGGTAATATCCAGAGCCTCGGCCATTCGTCCGGGACCTGACGTAAGCACACGAAGCTGCGTGACGCGAGGCTCGGGAGGGAGTTCGAGATTGCGGTAACGCGCCATGCGAGGTAAGCCGGCGACCGGTTCCATAGCCCGGAAGAGCACGCAACCGGCATCGCCTTCGGGCATGCAGCTCACGTTCAGGCAATAATGATTGCCGTAGATGAAATAGACGTAAGCGTGTCCCGGCGGGCCAAAGAGAACGGCATTGCGCTTCGTGAGCCCGGCAGCGCTGTGGGCGGCCGCGTCGGTCACGCCCATGTAGGCCTCCGTCTCTACAACGCGTCCGGCCAGCAGGTGACCGTTTTCGTTACGGATCAGCAGCTTTCCCAGCAGTTCTTGCGCAACCTTCCGCGGATCACGATCGAAGAACCTTGGTAGCAACGGGCGAGCCCGTTTGAGCGCAGAGTCGGGAGCGCCATTCGGAGTATGTTTATGCATCGAGAGTTCCTGAATTGCGACCGTTGCGGCGAGGATCCCCGGCCGGGGGAGGCCGGGGCTACTGAAATACAGTCTGCTACTTTGAGGCTTTGATCTCCGCCAGCACCTCTTCGGCGTGGCCATCGGGTTTGACGTTCTCGAAAATGTGGACGATTTTGCCGTCTGGGCCGATCAAAAACGTCGTTCTCGCGATGCCCATCACCTTTTTGCCATACATGTTCTTCTCTTTGATCACATCAAACTGTTTGGCAACTGTTTTATCCTTATCGGCAAGGAGTGTGTAGGGCAGCTCGTACTTCTCTTTGAACTTCTTCTGGGCCGAGGGGGTGTCGGCGGAAATGCCGAGCACGGTTACACCCGCCCGAGTGAGTTTGCTGTATGCGTCGCGGAACCCGCACGCTTCTATCGTTCAACCGGGTGTATTGGCTTTTGGGTAGAAGAACAGGACGACGGGTTTGCCGCGAAACTGCTTCAATTCCACCGTGTTCCCATTCTCATCCGGTAGACTGAATTCAGGGGCTTTGTCTTTAACTTTCATGCGGAAGATTCTAATGCGAGTTGGCTTTAAACGGCGCATGTGGATACGGAATTTCCTCGCCGTAATATTTTTGGCGGAACTCACCCTCGCGGTACCGAGCCACGCCCAGTACGCCTCGAGTTCCATCGATAAGAAGACTTCGCTGCGCGCTTTGGGCGTCGTCGAGCAACTCCCGAACGGGACCACACGGCTCTTTCCCGTCAGCATTTACCACGACGGCCAGTATTACGACGCGCGCTTCTATTACGCCAAGCCCGTTCCCATGTCGCTCTATGACCAGACGGAATACATCGCTCTCTCCGATGGCATGCCGGTGGGTAAGTTCATTGTGCATACCGCGCAGCAGATTCCCGACGGTGCCGTCTGGTGGGGCATCGGAGACTGGAAGCCGAATAGCACATCGGATGACAGCTCCAAAAAGGCCGAGACCAAGGCCGGAGACAAGGATGACGGCCGGCCGATTCTGAAGAGGGCGCCGGGCGCCGACGGTAAGAGCCCGGATGATAAGAAGAGCGGCGCCAGGACTGAGGCCAGCGACAACGGCGGTTTCAAGCCTGACAACGATACGGATCGCCCGATTCTTCGCAAGCCGAAAGAGGGAGCCAAGCCGCAAGAACAGATAACCGAGGCTACCGGCGAAAAAAGCCACATTGACCCCTCGGAGAATGATCCCGACCGGCCGATCCTGGTAAGAAAACAACCGGTGCAAAACGATGAACCGGTGGCGCTCGTCGCGCCAAAGCGCGGCGAAAAGGGAGCGAAGTACCTGGTCGCCATCTCCGATGCAGCGGCGATGAACAACCGTCCCTACGACTACGATATGGCGCCTTCTGAGAAGCAGAAATGGGCAGCTCAATTGACCAGGATGGGTATGGATGCGCTGCGTAAGTATGCGCAGACGCAGGCCAACACGCCACTTCCCACAAATGCAAAATTCGCCGAGACGCACATCAAGGCGTTCGATCTCGATTACAGCAATGCCCCGTACATGATCTTCACGGGCCGTGTCGAGCCGACGGTGGAGGCTCCGCAGTTATCGAGAAACAAGAAAGTCGCGCAGGAAGCACTTCCCCGGGCACAACTGTCGACGTTTTACGTGACCGTGGTGGCGCGCCTGAATTCGCAGGACCAACTCAACCAGCTTATGGCATTGCCTACGGATTCGCTGCACCTCGACCTGACGCCACGCCTCGATCTGATCGACGCGGTGGACGCAAACGGCGACAATCGCGCCGAACTGCTCTTCCGAAAGACGACCGATTCCGGTGCCAGCTATGTGCTCTACCAGATGACACCGTTCCAGATGACGAAGGTGTTCGAGGGCGGATCAGGAAACTAGAAAAGGATTAACCACGAAGGTAAAACTTCGTGTCTTTCTTCGGGGGGGTTATCCGCGAAAATCCGCGGTTCAGCCCTGTAGTTTCTTTGGCAGCAGCTCGTTGACCAGCGTTGGGTTGGCTTTTCCCTTCGACGCCTTCATTACCTGTCCGACAAAATAGGCGATGACGGTTGTCTTGCCGCCGCGATACTGCTCGAGCTGCTTGGGGTTCCCGGCTATGACCTCGTCGATGATGCGCTCCAGTTCGGCAGTGTCGGAAATCTGCT
Organism: Terriglobia bacterium; assembly: GCA_032252755.1. NCBI lineage: Bacteria > Pseudomonadati > Acidobacteriota > Terriglobia > Terriglobia bacterium. The sequence goes on along the minus strand of JAVUPY010000011.1, from coordinate 15,702 downwards.
GCGGGTTTTCTTTTTTGTAGACGGCCGGGAAGTCTTCGCCGCGCTCGAAAGACTTGTCGTAGAGGTCCTTCAGCATCTTGCTACTGATGGTTCCGGCCTCGGCGAGATCGGCCGACATCACCACGCCGTCGATGCTGATCGGCGACTGTTCCAATTCGAGATTCCGCCCGCGCAGGCGGCCAAGCAATTCTGTAAGGATGAGATTCGCTACGCGCTTCGGATTCTTCGCCTTCTTCGCTGCCTCTTCAAACCATGCGGCGCGAGCCTGGCTTACCGAGAGCGTCTGCGCATCGTCTTCGGTGACCCCATATTGCTCGACGAGGCGCCGGCGTAGTGCGTCGGGCAGTTCGGGCATCCTGGCTTCGATCTCGGCCTGCCACTTGGCGTTTACGATGAGCGGGAGGAGGTCGGGCTCGGGGAAGTAACGGTAATCGTGTGCGCGCTCCTTGCTGCGCATGGGGAAGGTCTTCCCCTCGGGGGGGTTATAGAGCCGAGTTTCCTGTGCTATTTTGCCGCCCGCATCGAGCACTTCCGCCTGGCGCTCGATCTCGTACTCCAGTGCCTGCCGGATGAAGCGGAACGAGTTCACGTTCTTCACTTCCGCCTTGGTGCCGAATTCCTTCTGGCCCTTTGGACGGATCGAGACGTTGGCGTCGCAGCGCAGAGAGCCTTCTTCCATGTTGCAGTCGCTTACGCCGGTGTAGAGGATGATCTCCTTCAAACGGGTGAGGTACTCGTAGGCCTCGTCGGGCGAGGAAATGTCGGGTTCGCTGACAATCTCGATCAGCGGCACGCCGGAGCGGTTCAAGTCGATGGATGTCTTCTCCGAGCTGTCCGCAACTCCGTCATGAAGGCTCTTGCCGGCGTCCTCTTCCATGTGCAGACGGGTAATGCCGATCCGCTTGCGTCCTGCGGCCGTCTCGACATCGATCCAGCCGTATTCGGCAAGGGGCTTGTCGTACTGCGAAATCTGGTAGCCCTTCGGCAGGTCGGGATAGAAATAGTTCTTCCGCGCGAAAATCGAAGTTTCATTAACGCGGCAGTTGAGCGCTTTTGCCGCAAGCACGGCGAATTCGACAGCCTGCCGGTTCAGCACCGGCAACGCCCCAGGCAGTCCAAGGCACACCGGGCAGACATTGGAGTTTGGCGGGGCGCCAAAAGCGGTCGAGCACGAGCAGAAAATCTTGCTCCGCGTCAGGAGCTGTACATGGACCTCAAGGCCGATCACCGGTTCGTATTTTGTTGTCTTAGGTGTGATCGCGGAGGCGGTCGGCATGTTGCAATTATACGGGGGGATCCACCGCAGAGACACAGAGACGCCGAGGCACAGAGTTTCAGGATTATAAAACCCAAGTTTCAGGGTGTAGGTTTTGACCCCAAAAGCTCTGTGCTCTCGGTGAATCGCGATTAGTGCGACGGCTGGGCCGAGAGATACTTTTCCAGCGGGATTTCGAAGTACATCAACTCGTTCCCGTGGTTGTCGTCCACGCCGGTGATGTAGAGTGTTGCCCCGGCGACAGGATTCGAGAGTCCGCTGTAATCAAAGAACATGAATCCGGCTCGGGTTGCGTGCGGTTCCACGGCCTTCACTTTGAACATTGCCTGGTCGAGTTCGTCGAGTGCGCCCTTGGGAATGCCGCCCTTGGATTTCTTGGGAAGTGGGATCGGGTAGCTGCGCGGCAACTCGCCGCCACGATTCTTGATATGAGTGATGCGGCCGAGGATGTTGTCCTCAGTTGCAGGCGCCACTTTGCTGCGGTCGCGGTACTTCAACGTGGCTTCCATATTCGTCAGCGTTATCGGCTGGTCGCCGTCATTGGTAATGATCACGTAAACCGGCAGGAAGTCGTGCTCGGCATACTTGATTGTGAAGATCGAGGCCTTGTCCGGCATGTCGTAGGGATCGGCAGCGATTGTGACCTTCTCTTTGGGATGCTGATCGTGCGCCGGATACGTCTTGGCGTCTTCCGCGCGCGGCATCTGGAACTCTTTCTTCGCCCACAGTAGGGCGGAGCAAACGAGGACTAGGGCAATCGACAGCACAATGCGACGATGCATATAGGAATTATCGGTTGTGACAGCGCGGAGAACAACCGCCTCTGCACGGTTGGATGCAGAATTCCTGCTGGATGGTTGAGGGAGGCCCAGCCGCCTCGGCTGGGCGCTTTTCGGACATTAGCGGTGACGCGAGAACTTGAGACCAATAGAATGGCTCCCAGTGTTCATTCTCTACAGCGCGCTGCTGGCGGTCGGCCTGGTCTTGACGTCCCCGTATTGGGTCGTTCAGATGTTGCGACTCGGGAAGTATCGGGCGGGGCTGGCCGAGCGCTTTGGGCGCGTGCCGGAGAGAATTCGGACTGGTGACCCGCGGCCGGCGGTATGGATTCACGCCGTCTCGGTCGGGGAGGTCCTGGCGATCAGCGGGCTCGTGGCGGCGCTGAGGCGGGCGATGCCGGATTATCGGATCGTGATCTCCACCACGACGTACACCGGCCAGAAAGTGGCGCGCGATCGCTTCGGGGCCGAGAACGTCTTCTATTTTCCGCTGGATTTCGCTTTCTGCATCCGCCCGTACGTCAAGGCGCTGCGCCCTGCTCTTATCGTTGTTGCCGAAACCGAGTTCTGGCCGAATTTCCTGCGCGTTGTGAGCGGCTCTGGTGCGCGCGTCGCCGTCGTGAATGCGCGAATTTCGGACCGTTCGTTCCCGAGGTATCGTCGCTGGCGTGGGCTTCTCTCCCGAGTCCTGAGCTATGTCGATCTCTTTCTCGCACAGAGCGAGGAAGACGCGCGGCGCCTGCGTGAAATCAGCGCTGCTGCACAGCGCGTGCACGTGAGCGGCAATCTGAAATTCGATGTGAAGCCGCCGGAAGAAACTCCTGTGGTTACCGAACTCGGCAGCGCAATCTCCGAGTGCGGAGCAGGTCCGGTTATCGTCGCGGGGAGCACGGTCGAAGGAGAGGAAGAGCCGATCCTTGCGGCGTTCGAGAAGATTCGCGGCCAGTACCCGCAGGCGCTGCTGATTCTCGCACCGCGTCATAAGGAGCGATTTTCAGCCGTGAATGAACACCTGTCGCGCTCCAGCGTCCCATTCGTCGCTCGTTCGGCGATGAATGGGAATTCACCCCTTGCCGGCTCCGTCCTTCTTCTCGACAGTCTCGGCGAACTCGCGTCGGTCTATGCACTCGCGGATGTCGCCTTTGTAGGGGGTAGCCTAGTGCCCCGTGGCGGCCACAACATCCTCGAACCCGCGCATTGGGGAGTCGCAACCGTTGTGGGCCCGCATACCGAGAATTTTCGCGACATCGTTGGTATTTTTCGGCAGGCCGATGCCGTACGCGTAGCTCAACCGGAGGATCTGGCCGACGTATTGCTAGAACTCTTGCGAAACGATGAAGGTCGGCGCGGCCTCGGGCAGCGTGCCCGGAAGGTGGTTGAGGAGCAAATGGGCGCGACCGAACGTACTCTGGAGGCGCTTCGCGCCCTTATACAATAATCGCGATGATGAAGCTGTTTTCCGCCATCTACGGCTCCGCCGTCAATGCCCGCAACCGGCGTTTTGACGAGGGTAGGCGCGAGGCCAAACGCCTCGAGTCGCCGGTTGTGAGCATCGGCAACATCAGCGTCGGAGGATCCGGTAAAACGCCGTTTACCATTCTGCTCGGGAGTCTGCTGAACCAGCGTTCTATTCCATTCGACGTGCTGTCACGCGGCTACCGTCGGGAATCCACGGGTATCAAGATTGTCGATCCCAATGGCAGCGCCACAGAGTTCGGTGACGAACCTTTGTTGATCGCAAAGCGGCTGGCGGTTCCGGTGATCGTCGGCAGCAATCGATACCAGGCGGGTGTACGTGCCGAGCGTCGCTTCATGTCGGGGATGCACCTGCTTGACGACGGCTTCCAGCACCGGCAACTTGCCCGCCAATTCGATATCGTGCTGGTGAATGAAGAGGACCTTGACGACCGACTGCTACCTTCCGGTCATTTGAGGGAACCAGTTTCCGCACTCGAACGGTCGGATGTCCTGGTCATTCCGTCGAACCAGTCGAGCGAACGGTTCTCCGCATTTGGTAAACCGATCTGGCGCGTGATTCGCACCATGCGAGTGCCACCAAAGGCGCCAACCCGGCCGCTTGCGTTTTGCGGTCTGGCAAGGCCGCAGCGATTCTTCAAGGATCTGGAAACGCGTGGGATCAAGCCCTGCGCCATGGTCGCTTTCCCGGACCACCATCGCTATTCACTGGGAGAAATCGACAAGCTGCGGAAGATTGCTGACCGCAACCGTGCCGACGGCTTCATGACCACCCAGAAGGACCTGATGAATCTTGGTGACATGGTGAAGCGCCTGGACCCTATCGCAATCCCAATCCTGGAAATGGAACTGCTGAACGCTAAGGCCTGCCTTGACCATCTGCTTTCGACAATTGAGGCGCGCCGAAGCCGTCCCTCGTGAGAAAATCCACCTTCCAGTCATTTGTACTGGCCCTTAAGCATGAAACAGCTCTCCAAAGGATCCGAACACCTGCGCAAGATCGTGCAGTCGTTTCCTAACGTCACCATAACGGTGCTCGCCGATCTGGTCGCCGACGAATTTGTCTATGGCGAGATCACGCGAGTGTCGCGTGAAGCCCCGGTACTGATTCTCCGCCATCGCGAACGCAAGGTCGTTCCCGGCGGCGGCGCCAATGCCGTGATGAATCTTGCCGATCTCGGCGTCAATGTTCTGCCAGTCGGCATCATCGGGGACGATGAACCCGGCCGGCTTCTGATGCAGGCCTTCAAAGCGAAAAAGATCGCGACCAGCGGTGTGCTGAAGCTGAAGACATTCACGACGACGACTAAGACGCGAATTCTCGCGGGACAGAATCACTCCGCGCGCCAGCAGGTCGTACGCGTCGACCGTGAGCCCGAGCCTCTGCATGAGAATCACCCGGCACTGCTGGAATTGATTTCGTCGGCGCGGGAGTACGCCCGCGCCAGCGATGGCTTCCTCCTCTCCGACTACGGCTATGGTTCGGCGACACCACGGCTGCTTACGTTTATCCGCTCGAACGGTTCGCTTGACGGTATGCCCATCACGCTGGATTCGCGCTTCCGGATGCTGGAATACACAGGCGTTACGGCGGCCACGCCGAATGAGCCTGAAGTGGAAGCAGCGCTCAGAGTGAAGATTGGCAACGACCAGGAAAAGCTCTTCTCGGCTGGCGCGGAACTGATGAAGCAGATGAAGTTGGAGTCGCTCGTCATAACGCGCGGCAGCGACGGCATGGTGGCTTTTCAGAAGAAGCACAAGCCGATCGAGATCCCGATCCATGGAACCGACGAAGTCGCGGATGTAACGGGTGCGGGCGATACGGTGATCGCAACCTTTACAGCCGCACTTGCTGCCGGAGCCGACACCGAATCTGCCGCACGTCTGGCGAACTTTGCTGGAGGCGTCGTCGTGATGAAGCGTGGCACCGCGACCGTTTCTGCGCAGGAACTCATTCACGCCATCGAGCATGCGGAGCTTTGAGTGAGCGACCACTCCGGCAAAATCGTCTCGCGCGAGGAACTTCGACATCGTGTCGAAGACTGGCGCACCGCCGGCGATAAGGTGATTCTCACGAACGGTTGCTTCGACCTGCTGCACGTGGGACACATCCGATACCTACACGCCGCCAAGCAACTCGGCGGCAAGGTCGTGATTGCGTTGAATTCCGATGCCAGCGTTCGACAACTCAAAGGTGAAGGGCGTCCGTTGATGAATGAACAGGAGCGTGCAGAGATACTGGCTGCTCTCGCGGACGTCGATGCCGTCGTGATCTTTCCCGAGCCCGATGTGCGGGCGATCATTCGCGAGATTCACCCGGACGTGCAAGCCAAGGGAACGGATTACACCCTTGAGTCGGTGCCGGAGCGGGACGAAGTGATGGCTTACGGCGGACGCGTCGCGATCGTAGGCGACCCGAAGAATCACTCGACAACCGTATTTCTCGGACAGATGCGGAGCGAGAACAACCCGTGAACAACTTCACTTTGCGCCGATAATGTCACCGTCCGCATCCACTACGGGAAGCATTCTCATCGTCCGCCTTGGGGCAATGGGCGACGTGTTGCACGCGATGCCCGCGGTTTCGGCACTGCGGCGGGCGTTGCCGGAGGCACATCTTGGATGGGCTATTGAACGGCGCTGGGTTGAGCTGCTGAAATCCGCTGATGACGGACTTGCAACCTGCGGAGAACGCCACCTGGTCAACTCCATTCACGTGGTGGACACTCACATGTGGCGGAAGCATCCGCTGCATGCGTCCACCATGCAGGACATCAGAACCGTAATCGGCTGCATACGCGCGGAGAAATTCGAGCTGGCGATAGACCTTCAAGGAGCGGGCAAGAGTGCACTCGTCGCAAAGTTCAGCCATGCGCGATCGATTTACGGGTTCTCCCATCCACGAGAGCAACTCGCCACGCTGGTCTACTCGACCAAAGTCGATACGCACACCCCGCATGTCATAGATCAGAACCTGGAACTCTGTTCGGCGGCTGTTCGCCAAGCGCTCACCGCGGGCGAATTCGATCTGCCGCGATCCCCAGAAGGGGAGCGATGGTGCGAAGAAAGTCTGAAGGAACTCGCTGTCAGCAAGTTTGCGATTCTGAACCCGGGCTCGGGTTGGGGCGCCAAGTGCTGGCCTGCGGAACGCTACGCCGAGGTTGCGCGTGTGCTCCAGCGCATTGGAACGATGTCAATCGTGAATTACGGCCCAGGCGAAGAGGATCTCGCAAATTCGGTTGCGAAGCTCAGCGAGGGCGCCGCGCGTGCGGTGTTCGCGACCATCCCGCAGCTCATTGCTCTTACGAGGCGAGCCGGGCTCTTCATCGGCGGCGACACTGGCCCACTGCACCTTGCGGCGGCGTTGAAAGTCCCAGTGGTCGCGCTGTTCGGACCCACCGACCCGGCGCGCAACGGCCCCTACGGGACGCGCTCGGTGATCCTTCGCAGCGACCGCTCCGTCACAAGCTATAGTCATGTAGCCGCGCCTGACCCCGGCCTGCAGTCCGTCACCGTGGGCGAGGTCGTCGGCGCAGCCGCGCAACTCCTGGGAGTAACGATTGGCTGAGACCGCAAAGCGATGGACGTGGAGGCGGATCGCCCGAAGAATCCGGGTGCCGCTGGGCTTCGTCTTTGCGGGGCTTTATATCTGGCTCGCTCGTCCGGCCTGGTGGAGCATCTCGCTGGGGGTGGGCATTTCTCTCTTCGGAGTCCTGATTCGCGCGCTTGCTTCAGGTCACGTCCGCAAAAACGAAGAACTCACGACGACAGGGCCTTACGGGTATACTCGCAATCCGCTTTACCTCGGGTCGATCATCATCGCAATCGGCTTCGCGGTCGCTGCACGCAGCATCTGGATCGGGATCGGCCTGGTTGTGCTCTTCCTGGCGATCTATCTGCCGGTCATTCGCGCGGAAGAAGAATTCCTGCGCGGCAAGTTCGCCGATTTTGATGATTACATGGCGCGAGTGCCCCGTCTGGTGCCCCGCCTGACATCGGCCTCGCGTGAGCCGGGCTCTTTTTCCCGCCAGCTATACATTCAGCACCGTGAATACAATGCCCTGATTGGTACAGTCGTGATGGTTTGTGCGCTCATAATCAAGCTGGTCTGGTAGTCTCGTAGTAGAGACATGCAGCGAATTGCACTGATCCCCCTGTTCCTGCTGCTGGTCGTGTGCCTAACCACGGCACAAGCTCCCTCGCGGACGCAGCCGGCGAAGCCCCCGAGTGCGCCCCAGGATACGATCGGCCCGCAGTCATACATTCGGCCCGCGCCCGCCAACTATCACTTCCCCAATGGCCAGGTTTTGCATTACACGGTGGAATGGCGAATCTGGGATGCCGGGGTTGCAACCTTGCGCATTGATCCGGCTGGCTCCGAGCAAAAGGTCTCCGCGACCGCTGACTCCACCGGTTTCGTATCGCTTCTTTACAAAGTTGCGGACCGCTTCGAGGCCTACCTGGACCGCAACAGTTTCTGCTCGACGCACATCTACAAGCATTCGGAAGAAGGCCTGCACAAGCGCGACACCAACATCCGCTTCGACCAGGTGCGCAGGAAAGCGATCCTCGACGAAAAGAATCTTCGTAACAATGAAACCAAGCACGTCGAGCAGGACACTCCCGGCTGCGTTACTGACGTTATCTCCGGGATATTCTACGTTGCTTCTCTGCCCCTGGAACCGGGGCGTTCCTACACCTTCCCGCTGAACGACGGCGGTAAGACCGTCGATGTGAAGGCTCACGTCGAGGCCCGCGAAGACATCAAGACCGATGCCGGCACCTTCCACACGGTCCGGGTCCAACCGGAAGCCGAGTCAGGAGTCCTCAAAAGCAAGGGAAAGGTCTGGGTCTGGTACACCGACGACGCAAACCACATCCCGGTCCAAATGCGGGCTCATTTGTTCTGGGGAATGCTGACGTTCAAGCTGGCGAGAATCGATAAACAGTAACAGCGAGGGAACATCATGGGGAGCATCGCTCGTCATAAGTCCTCCATTACTGCGCATCCCGCAGCTCGATTCCGGCTCCAGTCTGGTTCGGTGCTCCTTCTCAGTGTTCTCCCCAAGATGGGGATGCAGGATTTGCAACCCGCCCCATGAAGACAACCACCCGGGTGAAGTTATCCATGATCAAGAAGTAGAAGGGTCGATCAACGATCATGCGGAAGGGTTTGGGAGGCTTGTAGTTCCCTACTGCGCTCATGACCATGACCCCGGTGACTGCTGCGGCCTCCGTCCCGACTTCGTCAACTCGAATCCACACTCGCTGCTTCATACTGACGGGGACTTCATCTCTGAGCGTAGCAGTTACGCTGGCCCGGTCGATCCGGAGTGAACTTGGAAGGCCGAGCATCTCGAAAGTGAGCCGCGGGTCGCATTTGAACGTGAATCGCGGCCATTCCAAGTGGCCTGGGCGAGGTACGAAATCCTCTCGCAATGTTCGTCCGCTTGGGTCTCTTAAGACCGCAGGCAAGTCGCTGCCTTTTGGTAAGACGACTACCATCGCGAATCGGGATTGCCCGAGGGGACTGCCGCCGTAGTTGAGGCTCACGGCCTGGCATTCCGAATCCTCGTGATAGGCGAAGCCCCGGTCCATTTGCATTCGCGGATGCTGCACCTTGGATCCATCAGCCAACGTGAACCACTGTATTTCCGTGAGCGATTCCTCGAAGGGCTTCAGCCATCTGCCACAGAAGTAGATGACGTTCAGTGCGAGCAACAGATCCAACGACAAATCACTAACGATCCCAGAAATGCGCCCGGCGGTGTTTCGTTCAACCCAGCCATTCAGTTCGCGGACGGTCGACGGCCCGAAATCACCATTGAAAAGTTCGCAACCGTATTCCTCTATGAATTTTTCCCTCGCTGACGAGGTGAATTGCTGGGGATCTCGCAACCACAAAGAATTCAAAACTTTGATAGCTGGCTCGTCTGCGTAGACGCGTCGAATTCTGTGCAGAGCGCGCATATTTTCAGCGGGTGAATCCCAACCGTATTCGAAGACTTTCAGGAAAGACTCGCGTGCCTCCGCCGGTAAGAGATCTTGCATAAGAGAAAGTACGAGTTGAATACCGAATGGTGAGTAACAGAGATTCTCAGTCGCAGGTGTCTTTTCCAACAATTTTTGAAAAGTAGTGAGGGCAAATGAGTAAGAGGTGGGGTGAGTGGCGACTGCTCCAGAGGAAGTCTTCATGCGCACCTCCGAAGGCTGCGAACCGAACTATATCAGTGCAGAAAATTTGCGCAACAAAAACAAGGAAGGGGGGTTAGAAAACGCCTTTGAACGCTTAAGCCTTCATTTCTTGCACACTATTTATTTTTGATTTCGAGTGCTGATCTTCGAAACACTTCCGCTGGTACCAGTGTCAAAGCTCATGAGGTCTGGAGAAATTCATGAGCAAACGAATTGGGCTGTTGCTGATTCTTTCGGTGCTTAGGATGTTGCAGTTGCCGGTGAAAGCGCAGGAGAAACAAGAGGTCCCCTCGGCGGGGTTGGGGCAGGCTCTTCGACTCCGCGCGACTCCGTCGCGCTCCGCTCAGGATGATACGGGTTCTGGATCACAGGTGCAGAACGTGAGGCCAAGCGAGCCGCCGGCGATCACCATCTATAACGCGAACTTTGCGGTCGTGCGCGAGATGCTTCCGCTCGATCTGGGGCCGGGCGTAAATGCGGTTCGGTTCGGTGGGATCACCGCGCACGTCGAGCCGGATTCGGTCATGCTGCGTGACCCGCTTGCCACGAGGCAGGTGCAGATCTGGGAGCAGAACTATCGCAACGACCCGGTTACGCAGGAACTGCTGCTGTCGCTCTACAAGGGCCAGACGATCACGTTCAAGACCGGCCGCGGCGGCGACCAGGAGTACGTGAAGGGCAAGGTGATTCGGGCAGGATATGTTCCGCGGATGACCGGCTACAGCGATGCTTACGTGCAAGCGAGTTCGACGCCGATCATCGAGGTCGATGGACAGCTCCAGTTCAGTCTGCCGGGACAGCCGATGTTTCCGTCGCTAATTGGCGACACGGTGCTGAAGCCCTCGATGAACTGGCTGGTGCAGACGGACAAGCCCGGAAAACTCGATGCCGAGCTCAGCTACGTAACGGGCGGGCTGAGCTGGGAGGCCGACTACAACCTGGTGGCGCCGGAGAAGGGCGACACCATCGACCTGGTCGGATGGGTGACGATCCAGAATCATTCGGGAACGGTTTTTGACAATGCACGCATCAAGCTTATGGCGGGAGACGTGAATAAGATCCAGCCAACGCGCGGCGTCGTCGGAGGGATTGTCGCCGAAATGAAGACTGCCGATGTTGCGATGGCTGCACCTGTAACTGAAAAATCCTTCGACGAGTTTCATCTCTATTCACTCGCGCGGCCGACGACGTTGCATGACCAGGAGACGAAGCAGGTGGAGTTCGTCGCTGCGACGGGCGTGAAGTCGACACGGTTTTATCTGTATGACGGCTCGCGCGACACGCAGTACGGCTACTACTGGCAGGTTGGAAACGATCCCAACTACGGCACGCAGTCGAACCCGAAGGTCGCGGTGATGCAGGAGTTCGTGAACTCCGAGGCGAATCACCTGGGGATTCCGCTGCCGAAGGGACGGTTGCGCTTCTATCGCCGCGACAGCGATGGTCATCTCGAGTTTACGGGCGAGAACACGATCGACCATACGCCGAAGGACGAGACGATCCGCGTTTATACCGGGAACGCGTTCGACATCACGGGCGAGCGCAAGCGGACGGATTTCCATGTCGACAGCGGACAGCGATGGCTCGATGAGACCTACCAGATCAAGGTTCGTAACCACAAGAAAGAAACCGTTACGGTGCGCGTGCTCGAACACCTTTATCGGTGGAACAACTGGAAGCTCACGGCGCAGTCGGACCAGTACCGGAAACTTGACAGCCGGAATATCGAGTTTCGGGTGCAGGTGCCGCCGGACGGAGAGAAGGTCGTGACCTATACGGTGCACTATTGGTGGTAAGACTGCAACCGAAGAACTGAGGATCGGGTGAACCGAAGAACTGCACGTCGGAATGTGAGGTTCGGTCGGCCCGATCTTCTGTTCTGCTGTCCGATCATTTAGTCTAGTTATTTCATGTCCTTCTTCATCAAGATCAAGCGCGAGCAATTTGGGACGCCGCAGGCCATTGCGGTGCTTCTGTTGCTTGCGCTGGTGGGGCAGTGCGCGTGGTTCATCTCGATGGTGCCGCTGACCGAGGTGGAGGCCGCGTACGTGGGCGGCGGACTGGACTACCTGTCGCACAGCGCGGTGAGCTTCGATACGATCCGGTCGCCGCTCACTTCCCTGATGGCGGCGGTTCCGTTGCGGGTCGTGTATCCGCAGGTGTTCTCGAACACTTCCAACCAGTTCTATCTTGATGCGCACCGATGGATCATTCGATTTCCATTCGTTATCTGCGGGCTGCTGCTTGGGGCGTCGTTGTGGTACGTGGCGCGACGGCTGTATGGGAATACCGGTGGTTACATTGCGCTGGGGCTGTATGCGTTCAATCCGGCGGTGGTGTCGCATATCTCTTTCGCGAACCCGGATGTCATCACAGCGTGGGGAACATTCGGTGCGATTTTTACGGCGATTGCAGTGGCGCACACGTTGTACGCTCCGCGTGAGGTGATCCTCTGGAACTGGCGGCGGATTCTTTTGCTGGGGTTCTGCGTTTACCTGATGGTAGGAGGATTGTTCTCGGCGGCGGTGCTGCTGGTACTGGGTCTGGCTTTCATGCTGTGGGCTGTACCGGAACGGCGTGGAGCGGCGCTGGCGATCTTCTTCGCCGGCATTGTGGTCGGGTTTATGTTTCTCACGGCAGCGTACCTGTTTCGACTTCCGCAGTACTGGCATGGGTTAATGAGGGCAGACTGGTTCCATGCTTCGGCGCAGGCGATGGTTACGCCGTTCGTCTACAGGGTGGCCGGCTTCTTCTACCTGCACCAGGCTCCGGCGGCAACACTGCTGGGAGCGCTTGCGCTACTCGTTTATGTTGTTTGGCCCCGCACGCGCTTCTTCGGGAATACGGCGCCTTTGCTGGTGCTGATTGCGGCGCTCCTGTTGGGATTCGTCATGCCCGGGGTAGTGGGATATGGGTTCTACTTCGTCGCGCTTACGTTCATTATGCTGTTTTCGGCGGGAGTTCTTACGGACGTGCTGGAGCATCCCAAGCTGGGTTTGGCCCTGGGCGTGGTAATGGGAGTGCTGCTTACGCAGGCGGTAATTGGATTGATGAGCCTCGCAGAGATGAGCCGCAGCGCAAGGTAGAAGCGTGGATTGACGATCCACGATGCAGCATTCACGATTCACGGCTTTACAACTTCAGTGCCGAAATGGGGTTATCATTTACGTATGAAAACCCTTCTGCGCACGTTTGCGGTGGTTGCTGGTCTGGCGCTGGCAGTGCCGATGCTGGCGCAGAGAGGCGTGTCCCCTTCGATCACGAACGGCACACACCTTGGTTATCCTGCGGCTTCTATCCTGACGCCCAACAACATGCGCTACGGCGATAGCGCGCCGCGAGGTACGCAACGGTTCGGCTCGTTTGCGGCACCGCGGATGTACAACCCGCAGCGCGAGCACCGTGAGCACCGGGAACATCACTTCCAGAACGGGTTTTATTCGTATCCGTATTACCCGGCCTACTACTACGATCCGTTTTCATACGGCTACGACGACACCTACGTTCAGGGCAGCTCTTCGTTGCCGGGTGCAGGCACGTTCAATACGCAGCAGCAGCCGCCCGCGAATGAAGGCTATGTGGAATACCCACAGTACCGGCCATACATTGAATCGAATGAGGTGATCGACAACGAGGGACACGTTTACGTGCGGAAGACCGAACAACCACCCGCGCCTCAAGCTCCTGCCGCGGAACCGGAACAGCCGTCACAGTCCAGTGCCGCCGGTGCGGAAGAAGAACCTCGGACCATACTCATTTTCAAAGATGGGCGGCAGATGGAAGTATCGAACTACGCGATCATGGGCTCGACGTTGTACCTGTTCTCTGGCGATCATCGGAAGATTTCACTGGCCGATTTGGACCTGCCGGCAACCGAAAGGGCGAATGACGACCGCGGGATCGAGTTCCGTGTACCGAACGCCTCGTAAGCACCCAGAAATACAACAGTTAGCCCACCATCCCGGCCCGAATTGCGTGTCCCCTCGCGTGTTATAATTTGAGTGGCTCTTCTGGCGGCTAAATTCCTGTAAATGCAAGCATTTACACGTGGAAAAGTAACTCTCCCACAGTACTGCGGGCTCAGGGTGGGGCACCCACGGCGTGACTGAGCGTTTGGGAAGAAAGAAGAACCAGGAACTTAGAACTGACTTCTATGGCAGACGAACAGAACCCACAACTTCCTCTTGGCGGTGACGGCGGCGGTCCGGGCGCAGCGAATGTGCAGCCCATCAACATTGAAGAGGAGATGCGGCGATCGTATCTCGACTACTCGATGTCGGTCATCATCGGCCGCGCGCTTCCCGACGTTCGTGACGGGCTGAAGCCCGTCCATCGCCGCATTCTTTACGCGATGCATGACATGGGTTTGCTGCACAACCGCAAGCACATGAAGTGCGCCGGTGTCGTCGGCGAGTGTTTGAAGAAATATCACCCGCACGGAGATAGCGCTGTATACGACGCGCTGGTGCGTCTCGCACAGAATTTCTCGCTGCGCTATCCACTGGTCGATGGCCAGGGTAACTTCGGCTCCGTCGACGGCGATCCTCCAGCGGCGTATCGATACACCGAAGCGCGCATGACCGCGCTCGCCGAAGAGATGCTTGCGGATATCGACAAGGAAACTGTCGACTGGGCAGCGAACTTCGATGACACCACGGTTGAGCCATCGGTGCTCCCGACGAAATTCCCAAACCTGCTGGTGAACGGTTCCAACGGTATTGCTGTCGGCATGGCGACGAACATCCCGCCGCACAACATGAGTGAGATCGTCGAGGCCTGCATCATGCTGGTGAACAAGCCTTCGACCACGCTCGAAGAGATGATGACGGTCGTACAGGGACCGGACTTCCCAACCGGCGCGTACATCAACGGGCGCAGCGGGATTCTGAACGCCTACCGCACCGGGCGCGGACGCTTCATCATGCGCGCCAAGGCAGCCATCGAGCACATCAACAAGGAAAAAGACGCCATCGTCGTCACCGAAATTCCTTACCAGGTGAACAAGGCACGGCTGATCGAGCGGATCGCCGACCTGGTGAACGACAAGACCATCGATGATATCGGCGACATTCGCGACGAGAGCGACCGCGAGGGAATGCGAATCGTCATCGAACTGAAGCGTGGCGCCGAAGCGCAGATCGTGCTCAACCAACTCTACAAGCACACCTCGATGCAGGAAAGCTTCTCGATGATCTTCCTGGCGGTCGTGAATGGCCAACCCAAGGAGATGGGGCTGGTGCAGGCGATCCAGCACTTCATCGATCACCGCATCGACGTCGTCCGCCGCCGCACCGCCTTCCTGCTCGCCAAGGCGCGCGAACGCGAGCACGTCTTGGAAGGGTATGTCACGGCGCTCGATCATCTTGATGCGGTGATTACCATCATCCGCGCCAGCAACAACCGCGGCGAGGCTCGCGACAACCTGGTCGCGTACTTCGGCGGCAAGAAGATCACGATCAACGTGACAGGGAAGGCACCGAAGGTCGATCCCGAGAAGCCGTTTACCTCGAAGCAGGCCGACGCGATTCTCGAACTGCAGTTACACCGTTTGACGCGTCTCTCGATCGACGAAATCATGAAGGAACTAGGCGAAATCCGCGAGCGCATCACCGAGTACGAGTCGATCCTCGGTTCCGACAAGAAGCTGCGCGGCGTTATCACGAAAGAGCTGCAGCAGATCAAGGAGGACTTCGGCGACGAGCGCCGAACGATCATCCAGGACGAAGCGAAAGAAATTCATCTCGAGGACCTGATCGCCGACGAGCAGGTTGCGGTCACTGTCAGCCACCAGGGATACCTGAAGCGCACGGCAGTTACGACCTATCGCCAGCAGCGTCGCGGAGGCGCAGGACGCACGGGGATGAAGACGCGCGAAGAGGATTTCGTCTCGCATCTCTTCGTCGCGTCGACGCACGCCTACATCCTGATCTTCACGAACACCGGGCGTGTCTACTGGCTCAAGGTGTACGAGGTGCC
>JAVUPY010000010.1 GCA_032252755.1 Terriglobia bacterium | reverse complement strand
GGTCCGGCGGCCCTCACCGTGACTGAATCAGGACAAAGCTATACTTGGGACGCGGCGCTGAACTATCAATAAGGTCACGCAGAGGACGGTGGTTTGACAGGAATTTTGTGAGTGGACAGGTTCTGACATTGTGGCGTGAGCCCGTTGCCCCACATTTGCCGCTGGTAGGCTACTCCAATATCGCTGAGATTGGACTCGAATTGGGAACAGTTAGTCGAGGTGTTCTTGATGTACTGGGAAGTGCAGCTCGATGCAAGATATTGTCCGCTACGGCACTGCTTTCGCGTGATCTTCTGCTACCCATTTCGTCACGAACCTGCCATGTCACGCACAGCTACATGACCTCGAACAACTTGGATTTGAAATATTGGACAGCGGAGATCGGAATGTCCGACTGCGAAAATCTCCGTGACTCTACGCGATTCATTCGTAGGGTGAGATGATGCGCTTTAGACCGATACAGCCGCTTCTTAAAGCCCTTCACACCTGACAAAAGTAACTTACGTCGGTAAGGGCTTTGCAGGGCCGATTTTCTTTGACTTTCGTTTTTCCAATGTTAAAGTCCATCCTGTTGTAAGCGGGTTGGACTTCGGGGGAGGGCCAACTCCATTTACCAAGGTTGAGTGAACGGGGAGCTTTGAAATGGCTCCCCGTTCGCTTTTCTTATTGACAGGTGCTTGCTTTAGTCTATTTTGCATTAATTCTCTCCCCTGAGGGCAAGCGGACAGATTCAAGTGCAATAAAGGGATACGTACCCCGGCTCCCGGTTTTGTCCGCTTCTTCCGAAAAACAAGGCGATCCGACCGCACCGCAGTGGTACCTGCACATTTCTCTGTCCGAAAGTGGCTCTGATGTAGTTCGGGGCGACTCGATTCGGCACACTTCTTTACACGGAAAACTCCCTAGTCCAGTTCTGGCGTGCATCTCACTTGCTATAACCCTTTTTTCAAGGAGTGCAGAGAATGCACAAATTTGTAGTCATATTGGCCTGCGTGTTGTTAATTCCATTCACACTAGCGGCCCAGAATAACGGTCCCGGGGCAGCATACGGCGAGAGCGCATCCAGAGCGACTATCTTTGGCGGATATTCGTATCTACGAAACAACGGCAACAGTTTTAATGGTTGGGTGGGACAAGGCACGTTCAATTTCAACCGCTACGTTGGTGTTACGGCGGATCTGAGCGGCGACTATCGGACTGCAGCCTCTACTTCAGTCCTGGGAGTGTCTGCTTCCGCCAATCAGCACCTATACACCTACATGTTTGGCCCGACCGTAACCGCTCCCTTGGGCAGGAGCGCGGTCTTCGCCCATGCATTATTTGGCCAGGCTCGCTCAAGCTTAGGAGGGGGCGTGAATATTCCGATCATTGGCGGGATCTCGACCGGGATAACCAGTGCCAACGCTTTTGCAATGGCCTTCGGCGGCGGTGTCGACATAGGGGTGAGCCAACATCTCGCTATTCGGGCGGCCCAGGTGGATTTTCTCCGCACGCAATTCAACGCGACCGACGCACTAGCGACGGGTCTGTCGAGTAGCCTCGGGAATAGCCAGAACACAATGCGCTATTCGGCAGGTCTTGTGTTTCGGTTTTGATGCTGATGGTGGTGTGAAAAACTTTGATGCCGATAGGCATCAACCTCTACGCCCCCAATGCCAACGTCTATCGCAAGCCCGATGGGACGCCTTGGCCGCTGGCGCGCGACAAGGGCGAAATGCTGGTCACCCGTCGAGGACTTCACACGCCGGGAAGTCGTGATCGTGGAGTATGGCGGCCAATTTAGGCGTCGCAGTACGATCTGTTCATTGATTGCGAATGCCCCCTAGGACAGTAAATCAGGCCTGATGGGTCTCGGTAAGGACAGTGCTGGCAATTGGGCAGCGCGTTCAATTCGCTGGCTGGCACTTCGGAAGTTCCACGCACCGGGCTGGGTTCAGTGGTCAAGTTCTGACCCAGAACGCTCGAAGGCTTGCGTTCAAGAGGTTTTTCCGCCACGGTTGCATCTCACTCGTACCGCAGCGCGACGATGGGATCGACATTGGTGGCGCGCCGCGCGGGGACATAGCAGGCGATCGCGGCGACAACCGCAATGAGCAGCGCCACGCCCGCGAACGTCATGAAATCGAATGGCGTCACCCCAAACACAAGGCTTTGCAGCAGACTTCCGCCGGTGAGCGCACCCGCAACTCCCAACCCGAGACCCACTGCCACCGGCAGCAGCCCCTGCCGCATAATCATCGTGACCATCTGCGAGCGCTGCGCTCCCAGCGCGGTGCGGATACCAAATTCGCGCCGCCGCTGCTCGACCGAGTAAGCCAGCACTCCGAAAATCCCCAGGCCGGCAAGCAACAGGGCCGACAGAGCAAACATGGAAATCAGCGACATCTGAAACCGTCGCCCTTCCACGTTCCGCGCAACCACTTGCGACATCGGCTGCAAAGAGACGATTGGCACGTCCGGACCGGCCCGATGAATGACCTTGCGCACCGCGTCCGCAACGCTTGTTGAATCTTGGCTCGTGCGCACCACAAATGCGGCCGACATGGGAGCGCTCGGTGGCTCCAACGCCCAGGAATCGGCGACATAAACCATGTAGAGCGGCGGTTGATCCAGGCTGGTGCGGATGTCGCCCGCGACTCCGACCACTTCACTGGGACTTTCAGCAAGGGGTCCCCAGTGAGCAGCGCACATTTGTCCAACCGCGTTCCGTTTCGGCCAAAGCCGTCGCGCGAGATTCTGCGAGACGATCACCCGACGTTTGCCGCGGTCCTCGGCGCTGAGCGCGCGCCCACTCACCAGCGGAATTCCCATCGTTCGGAAATAGTCGGGGCTCACCACCCGATAATTGGCGATGGGCGCCTCCGCGGGGGGAAGCGTATCTCCCGGCAGGTTGATGCCGGTCACGGACCCTTGACCTTGCAGTGGAAGGATACTCACCCACGCCGCCGAGCGCACGCCTGGCAGCGAACGGATCCCATCCAGCGCGTCCCGGTAGAAACCTTTGCGCGAATCGGCTCCTTTATAAACGACAGGAGGCAAATCGATCGTGGCGGCGAGTACGTGATTGACGCTGAAGCCCGGATCAAGATCGAGCAAGCGCAGAAGACTGCGGCCGAGCAGTCCGGCGACGATCAGGAGCGCGGTGCACAGGGAGACCTCTACTGTGATGAGCGCTGAACGCAAGGTCCGCGTGCGGTGGCTCTCGGTCGCGCTCCGGGTGGCTGCTGCGAGCGTCTCGCGTAGATCGGCCCGCGATACGAGCCATGCCGGCAGGGTCCCGAACAACACGGCGGTGATCAGCGTTGCCAACAATGCAAAGCCAACAACGCGGCCATCCATCGTCACTTCGCTGAGCCGTGGAATTCCCGCCGCGCCGAAGTGGACGAATGAAGCAACGGCAACTTTGGCAAGCACGATCCCGAGCACACCGCCACAGGTCGCCAGCAGTACGCTCTCGACCAGCATTTGTCGCATCAGGCGCGATACGCTGGCGCCCAGGGCCTTGCGAATGCCGGCACCGGACATCCGTCCCGGCGCGCGAGAAAACAGCAGGTTCGCCAGGTTCACGCAGATCATCAACAACAGCACGCCAACCGAGGCAAGCAGCAGGACCAATCCCTTTCGCGAAGAACCGACTATCTGCGATTGCAACGGCGAGAGGTCGGCGCGCAGATCGAAATTCGTATGCGCCTGCTGCGCGATTCTGGCCTGGATCACATTCAGTTCGGCTAACGCTTTCGCCGGCGTCACTCCCGCCTTCAGCCGTCCGATCGCCGTGAAGTCGAATTCGCCGATAAGGTCGGTTTCGTAAGGTTTTGGCCCGTTGAGTGGAACCACGAACTGTGCGTTGCTCGCCAGGCCATTCACATGTCCGGGAAACTGGAACGACTTCGGCAACACCCCCACAACGCTATACGGAATTCCATCCAGCGTGACCGAGCGGCCCACGATCTCTGGATCTGCCTTGAACCGGTTGCGCCAGAACGCATCGGTAAAAATCACCGCATGTCCCCGGTCCGGCTGATCTTCTTCGGCCTGGAACAGCCGCCCGCGCGCAGCATTCACTCCCAGCAGCTTCAGAAAATTAGCCGAGGTGCGCGTCCCATGGATCAGTTCCGGTTCGCCGTCGTCGCTAATGATCATCGACGTCGATTCCCCGATGCCGATCTCATCGAACGAATGAGCTTCCCTTTGCCAGATCTGGAAATCCGGCAGGTTGGCGTCCAGCAACGGCATTGATTTCACGACTTGCGGCACAATCTCGTGAATGACGTAAAGCTGCCGTGAATCGCGAAACTGTAGTGGCCGAAGGAGAACGCCGTTGACCACGGAGAAAATCGCCGTATTCGCGCCGATCCCGATAGCCAGGGTGAGGACGGCGATGGCCGTGAACCCGGGTGACTTGCGCAGCACCCGCACTGCATAACGAAGATCTTGCAGAAGTAATGACATGAATATCCTGACTTGCTAATTGGCTTCTGCCATAATTTCTTTCACGATACTGCCGTCGAAGAAGTGGACTTGGCGGGTGGCATGGCCCGCGAAATGGGAACCGGTAGTTCCCGCAGATGGCTTCTTCCTACTGCGCGTCACGCAGCAGGTTCATCCTGATCCATCTCTTTGATCTTCCTTGCAACTCGCGTTCCATTCCGAAACTCAACCTAAGCTGTTGGTTTCGCGGGCTGGTGAGCGGCAATACGACCTTCCGGTGTTCGCTCGTGAGATTCCACTGTTCGCAAACGGACAGCTCGCGCCTTCCACACCTCTGCGGAAACCCCGCCGAACTTGGCAGACCCAGGACGGGGCACTCGCGAAAACAGTACGACACGGGATTCATTGCTGCTCAAAGAAGCGTTGGCATCTTCCCATCATGATGCTTTTGCCAACCTGATGCTTCTACGGGACGTATCCTGGACCGCGCAGCACTTTGCCGGGAGGCGCGCCGGTCATCTTCAGGGCTCTCTTCGGTCCTGCATAGTCCCACGACTGTTTTGCGGTCCAAGCCTACAAAAGAACAGTGTGCAAGCACGTGGGACCCTGTGATTGCTGAAGCGTAAGCCAGTTGCCGACGCGCACGCCCAACCATTTCATTCCTTTCACATGCCGATTCCGCCCACGTGCGCCGCAAGCCGTGGCCCCTGACCAACCCTCGCGAGAACCTTAGCGGTCCATCAGCGTGATCGAGCAGTAGCCATACACTGTCGGGCTGGTGGTCCCGTCAGGGAATAAGTTGTCGAGCGGGAGCCAGTAGCCCTGCCTTCCTTCGTCAAAAAAGACGCCCCGGGCCATGTTGATGCTTGGCTCCGCCGGTGAGATTAGCGTTCCCTCTGCAGTGCAATCGTTGTGAACCGTGATCTTACCGGAGACAGGGAATCCTAATCCAGGGGGGTCGGTGGGAAAAGCGTCACTGGTGATCGGCCCGACTTTGCCAACCATGCGTCCAGAATAATCACCACCCGGCGAGATCAGCATCTGGATTTGAAACGCACCCGCGAAAATATTATCGGGCGGAGGCGAAACGACAGAGAGTGGGAGCAGATCGCTGCACTCGAAAAGGTACAGGCCATGAACTTTGTTTTGACCACAGGAACTGGTGATGCGGCGGGCTGTAGTGAACCAGGTCCCGGTAGCTATCGCGGTCTGCATCACCACACCGCGAATCTCACGACCGTTGTCAAGAACCACGAACTTTTCTTTGAGAATACTCTCACCAAACGCATATTCCATGGTACCGGTGCAGTTGTCGTTCAGGGTGAAAGTTGGGTAAAAGGGAAATGGAGCCAGTCCAAAATTAACCGCACCGGCAATACCCCAAGAGGAGCCTTCGCCGGAACCGTCCGGATTGATGGTGAACCAGCCGACGAACGCGATGGGAGCGTATGAGGCCTTCCAGTGAAAGCCATCCCCTGGGCCGGCGATCGTGCTGGAGCCAATAGATTTGAAAGCGTAAGTTCCGGCGAGGTTCTGCATAGTGCAGACACCCTGCCCATAAGCCGCAGAAACGCACAGCGACAAGCAGAGGAACAACACAGCAAGTCCATATCTGCCGTTCATGGATTTCTCCTTTGGCGCAAGAAGCGCTATTCCGGGCCGCGACTGTGGAGATACCGTGAATTTCCTGCGTTCATCCACAAAAGACGATCACAGGTGTTGTTCGGGATCGGCCGCAAAGGATTGGGTCTTGTCTCAGAGGGGGTGCATCTCTGTTGAGGAAAGCTCCTCAGTGAGGCACCACAAATTTTGGTCTGCCTTAATAGAAAAGTCAATAGACAGATATTCTCGCCTCGGGCGGCAGATGTGTCCGATTGTCGGGCTTGAGCCAATGATTTTAGAGTAG
The DNA here is from genome assembly GCA_032252755.1 of Terriglobia bacterium. NCBI lineage: Bacteria > Pseudomonadati > Acidobacteriota > Terriglobia > Terriglobia bacterium. The sequence continues at coordinate 88,196 of JAVUPY010000010.1, read as the reverse complement.
GTCAGTTTGTTTGCGATAAATCTGATACTGCCAACTAGATTCGACATTCGGTGCAGAACAAGTCGTAACCTTCGGTATGTTGAACTCTATTGATGACCTTTTCTTCCGACAAGGTCTCTGAGGCGGGAGAGCTTCTCGTTGGTCACCGAGGTATGGGTCTCGAACGCTAATTCGGACACCAACGAGTGCTCATCTTCTGTCAGCTTGTGCAAAAGGATTTTCTGGGCTTTCTTATAGAGATCGGCGAATTCGTGCTGTCGGTCAAGTACCATAAGTGCCTCTACGCAAACGGCTCAACATTTCAGGCTTGCTGTTCCGGCTACGCGGATGCTGCCTTTCTCTGACGGGGAGACAAAACGCTTTCGCCCTCTCGATCTAAGCTTACATCCCAGCTCCCGAAACAGTTCTCACAAAGCCATACCGTCTTTGTTTTTGCGTGACCCGGCTTCGGGTCTCTGATATGGAAATGGAAAAGCTTACCCTCTCCCATCTTGTGCCAGTGGACTGAACAGAAAGGTACAGCGCATCGTTCAAGACTTGTATCGTTCATGGGACTTCTCAGCTTTCGCGGAGCGTATGTCTCGCTATACGAATGACCACGGAGAGAACCTTCAGACAGGCTGACTTAGTTCAGGAATCTGAAAGAGGAGCGGGACAACTTCCTCTATCTCCACGGTGCGCCGATTGGCGGGCAATGTCAAATAGGACAATGTTACCTAAATCCTTCGGGTTGAGGCTCAATTGTCCCGGGTATCTGGGAATGCCTTCAGGCTACATGTTCACCTGCATGGCGAAGCCGATCCACCCACAAGAACTGCTCGCTCAAATGGGTGAGAATCCCAAACGTGGGGACCGCGGACCATTACCTATTGCCTAAAATTGAACGAGGAGCCGTTGGTCGGCTCCCGTTCTTTCGTCCCGTTATCGAGGGGTGGGACGGAAGGCGGTACATGGTTGCGAATGACTTACGCTCTCCCAAGAGGTGGGTCACGCAACCGAACAGTTTCGACACTGTACACGAGACGAACGATACTAGTTAGTAGTACGCTGCCTACATCGACATTGTCTGTTAAGCCACAAGAGCTATTGAAACCGATCCCTTGAACGGACGACTCCTTGCGAGCTCACCGGGGCGGCCCTAAAGACGTAACTATGCGAGGTCACCGCAAGGACGGTCAGTAGGGGCCAATCCATCCAGACCAGTGCGGCCAAGCGCTCGGTCCAAAAACCCATCGGTTGCGGGCATCACATGTGGCTGTCTCTTAAAGGGTGTGTGCCACCGTCTTTCGAGTATCAGAAACAGCTATCTTCGGAACCGGCTAATTGGCACACCTGCCACTCGTCAAGTTGTTCTTGGTTGTCAGACTGCAGCCTTGGCAGCTCCGGCCCTCACTAACTGCTCTAGTTCTTTCTCGAGCATTTGCGGGTTATGGCAGACGTAAAGCTGCCATTTACCAAACTGGCCCAGGTTGTTGACTGCCGAGACCCACCGTCGTGCTGCGTCGTGTTTGGCCTTTGCCTGGTTATCTTCAAGACCCTTTACCTCAAGCAGCAGTGTCACCCCATTCGACAGACTCGCAAGGTAATCGGGTTCGTAAGTATGCTCGACGTCGAGGTATTCGTAAGGAATAACAAGACCGAGCCGGTCATTCTTCACATAACTTCGGACGAATCCGGAACGAACTGCTTTCTCCAGTCGAAATGCCGCGCTTTGTTCCCATTCTTGTGTGTCTGCAACCACCTGGTTAACGTGGCTGGTCGTGGTTGCGAAGCAGGGCTTCGTTGTCTTGAAATCGATATCTGCCGTGGTGCCGAGCTGGTGGTAGCGGTTGAGAACCGGCATCAGTGGTGGTTCGCCCTGTTCGTCGTCAGGCTCGATTCGGTCACGGAACCGCTCTACAATACGCATCACATATTTCTCAAGGCCTAGCTCGCACGGATCTCGCCCTGAAAATCAACTTTCTTCGCGATGTACTCCTCCACGAATGCATAGACCTGCGGGAATAGCTGGTGCCTTGACTGGAGCCGAAATACCCGAGCCCGGGCGTCACTTCCATCCTTTCCAATGACTGCCAAGGATTCGACTATCAGCCGGGTGATTTGGAACTTGATCGTCTGGATGTGGTTGTTGGCGTAATACTGCTGCCGGTCCTGTACGGTGACAGGAACCTGAAGCCCCCCGACGGTAGGGCTTCCCTCGCGATATCCGACAGTCGCCGAAATGAATGTTGCCGTCGGTTCGCGGTTTGGCTCGATGATGAGCCGATCCATTGAATCCACGTCGCATCGGATTAGGTTCTTGCGGAGAGCGAAGGCGTAGCCTTCAACGATCGGGAAGCGGATCTCCAGATGTTTGCGCTCGGGCAGGGCGTGAACGTGATTCTTAGGTTTATCTTCTTCTGCCTTTGATTTAACCGGCCGCCCCTTGAAAGGAATTACCGAAAAAGGGATGCCGTAGACATCCACGTACTCTTCGATCAGAAGACCCGTCGCGGGATCGGGGGTGTAGTCCATGCGGCGGAGCCCACGTCCGACCACCTGCTCGCAAAGCAACTGGCTGCCGAAGGCCCGAATGCCGAGGATGTGCACGGCCTGGCAAGGCGATCATGTTGTACGGGACCAGTTGAAGCCGCTGCTCGTGCACCTTGGAATCACGATCGCCGGTGCGCATGCGTTCCGGCACCTCAATGCAAGTCTGATGGACCAACTTCGCGCACCCGACAAGGTGCGACAGGAACGGCTGGGACATCTGGACTTCAACGACGTCACGCTCAACATCTACAGTCACGCTGACTCTCGAGATCATCGCGCTGTAGCTGACGAACTCGGCAAGCTGCTGGCGCCCGCAGCGCTGGCGGAGATGCCGACATCGGGAACCATGTAATTCGAAAGAAAGTTGTGCCCTTTTGTGCCCAACTCGGGATAAGATCGATGCCTATGTTGCTGAAAGCGCGAGTAGATAGATCAGAGGGGTTTGGGGTGGGTGGTGGGATTCGAACCCACGACAGCCGGAGCCACAGTCCGGAGTTCTACCACTGAACTACACCCACCATGCGGTGAGACCTTGATTATAACAAACCCAGCCAGGCCGAGGACTGCCCTACTCCGGACATAAAAACGCCCGGTCCGAAGACCGGGCAGCCGAGGTTACGGCTCGCCTGAAACCGGGAGTCCGTATCATGCGCGTCCAATTCCCAGGTACTCGAATCCCATACCTCGCAGACGCTCACAATCCAACAGATTCTTTGTGTCGATGATCAGCGGTCGGCGAACGATCCGCTTCACCTTGTCGAAATCCAGCGTACGAAACTCGGGCCAGCCTGTGCCCACAACCAGTGCATCCGCACCTTCGAGCGCCTCGTAAGCGTTTCCACACAGACGCACGGCATTGCGCAGTTCAGCCTGGGCTTCCTGCGCGGCCGCCGGATCGTACGCCCGAACCTTGGCGCCTTTCGCCGCCAGGCTTCGCGCCAATCGCACCGAGGCCGACCCAACCACCGAATTCGTATTCGGCTTGAATGCCAACCCGAGCAGCCCGACTTCCTTTTCCGTCAGGCTATCCAGCGCATAGGTCATCTTTTCGAGAATGCGATCGCTGTGCGTCCGATTCACCTCGCGCGCCGCCGACAGAACTTTCAACGAAATTCCATTTCCGATCGCAAGTTGCGCCAGCGATTCCATGTCGCCTTCCACAAAGTTCCCGCCGAGGCCTACGCCGGGCTGCAAACATCGCGGAGCGATGCGTTTGTCCAGCCCCAATGCCAATGCCAGGTCAACAGCATCCCCGTTCACTTTTTCGCAGAGTGTTGCGAGTTCGTTGATGAACGAGATCTTGGTCGCGACGAACGCCGTCGACGCTTCCCGCACGAGTTCCGCCGTCTCGAAATTCGTCACGATCACCGGGATTCCGCGCATCACGAGCGGCCGGTAGACCGACTTCAGGACCTGCACGGCGTCCGACGATGTCGTTCCCAGCACGATGCGGTCCGGCCAGTTGAAGTCTTCCACGGCGCATCCCGAGGTCAGGAAGAGCGGATGCGAAACAACCGGGTTCTGGCGGTTGGCCGCCCGGAGTTTCTGCACAACCCGAGCCGCTGTCCCGACCGGCGCCGGCGTGCAGACCGCAATGACTGCGTCCTGCCCCATCAATCCCGCCAGCCGAACCGCCGTGTCTTCCAGGTACCGGTGGTCGTCTTCCGCGAGAAAAATCACCCCCGCCCGCGACGCCTGGTTCTCGAGGTCGGTCGAGTAGACGAGCCTCCCCGCTCTCACATTACGGCGAATGATCTCCTTGAGGTTCTTCTCATAAAAGGGGATATTCCCCTGCGCAAGTTCCATCAGGCGGACGGTATCAGCGTCAAAGCAGGTAACAGGCGTACCGAAATCGGCGATGCAGGCCGAGACAATCGTGGCCACGTAACCGGAGCCATACACGGCTATTTGCATTGGGATCCTCCCCGGCAACGGAGCCCGCCCATGAGTTTGCTGGGGGAGGGAGTGCGTCTGGGCGGGCTGTCCGCCGGTGCAACGTTAGTTCTATGTTCTAGGTGGGTTCATTCGCAATGCCGATTGTGTACATGCACTTCCGGAAGTACATGCACCAAAATCAAACTGGAGTTGGCATGGAAACAATGGGTGGAGTAAGAGCTGCTTATCTACAGCTTCTTGAAACCTTCGCTTCGCGGAGCCCCTTTGGCGCTCTTTCCGTAATTCTTATCGTACCCGCGCAGGTGCACGCTGCCCCAGTTCGATCGGCACAATGTCTGTCCATTCCGTTCCTGTGCCGCGCACAAAAGTAAGGCTATTGATCCCAGTCCGACGTTTACCCTCGTAGCGATCCCAGCGATCACGTGAGATGCAATACACTTCGCGCGCCCGTTCTGGCGAGGATACCTTCGCAATCGTCAAGTGCGGCATGTAGGGCAGGGGTTCTCTAAATTCGAGCGCGCCGGAATTCACCAAGTCGTGCAGTTCCCTGAGCTTGTAGGCTGCATAGGAAATCTGAAGGAAAACCGTTGGCGTTGTAGGCAGAAATGCCTCTACCCCACCCATGGAGATTTCGAAAGGGTCGACGTTGCGACAGAGCTGCACAAGTTGCTCGACCGCATCGGCTTCCGATCCGTGCAGGGGCCGCGGAGGAAGAATGGAAACGTGTGCCGGAAGGTGGGCAAACTCGGGATGTAATTCGCGCCGGAGGTTCTCGACAAATTCACCTAACGCATTACGAACGTAGGCCACCAGCGCATACTGCAGTTCGGGCATTGCGAAGATTATTATGCGCCGCAGGACGATAGCTTCGCAAGAAAGCGACTCTCCCACATCAACGGGCCTCAAGACGCCACACGTCCCGTGTCATACATCGTGAAATACGGAAATACAAAAATACGGGGACAGACGGAATATTCCCCAATTCTAGGCACCAGCTGTCACGATGAGTTGCGCGGCATCAACAGCGGAGTTCTTCGGCCGTCCTGCTTTTTTCGCCGCCAGCCGGCGTAACGTCATTTTCTCCAAACTGGCCACGAACTCCGGAGACCCCAGAGGTCGTCCTGTGTGCGTTGACCGCCGCAGCTCGTTCACTTCGCCTGGCGACCCGGCAACTTCAAGGAACTCCGCCCATTGCGCGGGCGTCCAGCGCTTTCGCCATCGCTCCATTTCGAGCGGCACATCTGCGGGTGCGGTGCCGCAGTGTACTCCGGCGCTCGACCACCTCCACTGGTCCGCCGCTTCCACCATCCGCGCGCGTACAGGATTCAGCTCAACATAGCGCAGCGCGATCCAGAGGTGCGCCTCGTCGAGCGGACAAGAATAGAACCGCCCCTGCCAGACGTGCCCGCTCGAGATCTGACGAGCATTCCAATACGTCGCGTAGCGTCCGTGCGCCTGTTTGAGCGCATGCGCCAGCCCTTTGGCCGTGTGCGGAACCACAACCAGATGCACATGATTGGACATCAGACAGTAGCCCAACAGCGAAAGCCCGTGAAGTTCTGCAGACTGTCGCAGCAATCCCAGGTAGGTGTTGCGGTCAGCGTCGTTGCCCAAAACGACTTGCCGGGCGTTACCGCGCTGGGTAACATGATGCGGAACATTTGCCACCACTACTCGCGCAAACCGAGCCATGCTTGAACGGTAGCAGAAGCATGGCAAACCGCCGAGAGCTTGTGGACGTTCGGCAGGATGAAACGACTTAAGATTCCCAAATTGGGCCGACAGAATTGGGGAATATTCCGTCTGTCCCCGTATTTTACGATATCCGCTTGTATTTTACGATATCCGCTTGGAAGTTATGCTCCGGCCATTCCACCTAGGAGCGCCTGTCCGAAGCTCACACCCATATCGTCCAGCTCAAGCTCCTGGAATCGTCCTTTGGCTCGTTGCCCATCCAGAATGGCCGACTGTAACCCTTGCGCATTCAAGAAATGATCCTGGGCCGCAACGTAGCCGGCCGCCAGCAGGAATGAAGCCCCAGGGCATCTCGTATCCAGCAGTCAGGCAGGCGCGGACGGTACCGCCCGCGCCTAAACTCACTGTCTCACCGTGGTCTCCTGCACCATCCAGCCCGGATCGGTAACGATGAGGTGTACCTCGCGCGACTCGCCCTCGCCGACGATCCTCCCAACCTCGTGCACTACCCCGACTGTGCTGCTGATTTCGAGCGATACAGTGCAGTCGCTGGTCACGGTGTAGGTTGCAGTCCAAGTATCATTCACGGGAGGCCCGCCGGCGAACATGATCGTGTCGCTCCCCCAAGCATTTCCCGCCCCATCGTAGTTGGCGGTGCCGACGTGCACCATGGGCGCGGGCGGGCCGCCAACAGCGATGGTTCCTTCACCGTAAAGAGCATATGAGCCCTTCAGGGTGGCGGGCGAGCAACCGCCTGCAGGGACGGGCTTGTCTTCTCCGAGCACGACAAAACCCGGATTGGTTACGACGAAGTGGAGCACTTGATTGCTCCCTCTGTCGGCGATCGTACCCGTGAACTGCATACCAGAGTGTTCACCCCAGTAGGTGCAATCGGGATTGACCCCGTATGTCCCGGTAAATGATCCGGGGGGCGCTGCGCCCACTCCCTCAGCAGCGCCGATGGACTCGCCAGTGAGATTGCCTTTGCCATCGAAGGTAATCGTACCGTTGGTGACGACCCGCATAGCAGGCTGTGTCATTAACACGCCCTGACCGTAAAACCCGTACGTCCCATTCAGAGTGGCCAGGGAACAAGTGCGTGGCGGAGCAGCCCAGCCGGCTGCCGCGAACGATACAAACAATACCGATATCAGCGCTTTCAACCCCGTTATCCTGTGCATCATATATGCCTCCTGATGATCTTTCCGAGATCCTCGCAATCCCGGCCGCAATAAGAAATAGAACGCGCCTTGTTTTCTGCTTACACTTGGCTTACCGCGTACTCGATTGATAGTTGCGGGGTTTACCGTTGACCCGTTTTGGCACCGGGAGTACGCTTTTGGCGGTCGTCACACAGGAGTCGGACTGTGCCCAACATTGTCCGCTTCGACTGCTACGAAGTTGACCTCTCCTCCGGTCAGCTTTACAAGCAGGGAACGAGAATCAACCTCCGCGAGAAGTCATTCGAGATTCTCGCCGCGCTTCTCGAATCTCCGGGCGAACTTGTCACTCGCGAGGAACTGCGTCATCGGCTGTGGCGCGAAGACGTGTTCGTGGATTTTGACAACAACCTGAATACCGCAATCGGGCGCTTGCGCGAGGCGCTGAGCGATTCCGCTGAACATCCCCGCTTTATCGAGACTCTGCCCCGGCGCGGCTATCGCTTCATCGGTGCGCTCACTTCTTCGGGCGCACCACAGTGCACATCCCGTCCCCGGCTTCTCGTGCTCCCGTTCCTGAACCTCGGAGGAAATCCCGCAGATGAATACTTCAGCGATGCCATGACGGACGAAATCATCACCGCGTTCGCCAGTCTCGCTCCGAAACAGCTTGCGGTGATTGCCCGCACGACGGCAATGCACTATAAGGGCAGCCACAAAGATGTGGCCACCATTGCCCGCGAATTGCGGGTGGACTATGTCCTGGAAGGCGGACTGCGGCGTACCCAAGAGCAGGTTTCCGCCAACGTCCAGCTCATTCAGACAAGCGACCAGACACACCTGTTCGCAAAGAAGTTCGACGCTCCGATCGCTGCAATATTCCACTTACAGGATTCGATTGCACACGCTGTAGGTCAACACATCCCAGGTGTCGCCGCGGATGTTTCCCGACGGGCCTCAGCCGGTATTGCTGATCGGGCTAATCCGACGGAGGATGTTGTCGCCTACCATTTCTACCTCAGGGGTCGGCAATACCTGCACAGCGCGAATTTCCTGGAGGCCAGACGGTGCTTCGAGCAAGCTCTGGCGTGTGATCCGCAGCTCGCATTGGCTTACGACGGTGTAGCGGAGCTCCACTGGTGGGCTGGGTTTTCGGGGCTCGTCCCTCCGAGAGAAGCCTTTGCGGCTGGGCTCTGGGCCGCAATGCGCGCGGTCGAAATCGACAACACCCTGGCCGAGACTCACGCATTGCTCGGCATCTTTAGAAAAGAACTGGACTATAACTGGCCTGAAGTCCAACGGGAAATGATGCGGGCTCTGGAACTGAATCCCGCATCCCCAATTGTGCGTTTTCGATACGCGATCAGTGGCCTCATGCCGCATGGGCGGCTGGCGGAATCCATCTCCGAACTTGAGACCTTGCTTGAGGCAGATCCTCTGGAATGGCAGGTACGCCTCTGGCTGGCGGTGATGCACTGGTTGAAGCGTGATTATGATCGGGGGCTTGACGAGGTAGACCAGATCCTCGAACTCGATCCCACATACCAGCCGGGCCATTTGGTGCGCGGTGAAATCCTAACGGCACGATGCGACTACCCGGAGGCCATCACAGCCCTTCGCCGTGCTGTCGAGCTTGCCGGCGGATCGCCCTTGCCGCTTGGCTGGCTGGGACTCGCGTTATCGCTCGGTGGGTACACCTCAGAAGCTCGGGAGCTACTGTCACGCCTGCACCAGTTGGCTTCTCAGGCGTACATACCTGCCACCAGTTTCGCCTGGATTCATTTAGGGTTGGGAGAATTCGAAGAGGCGTTCGGGTGGATGGACCGGGCTGTCGAGCAACGGGACCCGATGATGATCCCCGTCAAAACCTATCCTTTCTTCGACCCCCTCCGGGAGGATCCCCGGTTTCAGGCGCTGGTACGCAAGATGAACCTGACAGTGTAGACAGTCCTAAGAACGGATGGGTTCGTACTCGAGGCTCGCTGGAGGGGACGATGTGCAAGACGAGCACCTGCGTGCTGATGATGATCCTCTTGGTGGGGTGCAGCACCTGCCTCGCTCAGGTGGATTATTCCACGGCAACGCTGAAGGGAAGGATTTTCGATCCCCAACAACTCGCAGTGTCGGGCGCTACGGTTACGATAACCAGTCCCAGCACAGCCTGGACCCGAGTGGTGCGTACGGGCGGCGACGGAAGCTATATTGCGCCATTGCTTTCTCCGGGTGCCTACGTTGTCCGTGTCGAGGCCATTGGCTTCTCTACCGTCTTCGGAGCCGTTTCCGTTTCGGTCGGCGAGATAGTGAACTATAGAAATCCGAGAAATCCGAGAAATCCGGGGACAGACGGAATATTCCCCAATTATCGTTATGGTTCCTCAGCGTACGATTTCACCCGAAGCTTAGCTTCCCCGTCTGTGTGAATCAATGAATTCTCGCGTCATTCGCGCGAGAGGATGGCCCATTCCGAAATACACCCCCGCGTAACAAGTCGTTACTTCAATCCGCCCCGATCGTAGGCCAAAGAACTCGCGGCCCCGTTCCCACAGTGAACTACGCCCCTCGCACCCGAATTGCAAGAGTCTCGCTGTCAAGCCGGCTTTTTAGATTTAAGTTATTTTGTTTTCATAGTTTTACGGCGGAAATTTCCGTAAATTATTGAAAACAAATATCCGGCAAAGTAGGGGGTGGGGGGACTCGTTTACGATGGTGCTCTGCGATAGCGGCCGTTGCCAGCTACGCAGATGCCAATGTATTGTTAATAAAAGGGGTTAGTGACCAAACGTCCGATATTGACGGCGCTCCGCGTGGGCTGCGCTTCCTTTGGCCGGACTGCGGTCCTGCAGTTGCTCCATCATCGCTACGGAGACCGTCAATGACATCGTGCACCCACGTAGTTCCTTCTCCCGCCCAGCAACAGCCTGCGTACGACCCGCTGCTCGACGACATCGGATACATGACCTGCATGACCCTGGTGCTGCTCGGAAACTACGCCCAAACCGGGCACCTCGGCGGACCGCTGGCATACACGCCCTACAACGTCGCGGCGCACCTCGTTGGTCCGGAAAACGGCGGACTTCGTTACGACTACCGCCGCCCCAAGCATCCCTACTCCGACAAGTTCATGATGGCGGCGGGTCACTCTGTCCCTACCTGCTACGCGCTCTGGATGATCATGGGCGAAGCCCTGTATCGCAAGTATCAGCAGACCGGCGATCCTCGTTATCGCGTCGACCCGCACGAGGCAATGCTGGCGATCGACGCATTGGGATTCCGGCGCGGCGCGGGCGCGCTGAAGACGCTGCTCCACGAAACCAATTTAGAAGATCATCCGCTGTTTGCGCAGGCGAAGGGCCGCGGCATTCGCGCCCTCTCGGGACATGCCGAAAGCATCGACGTCACTAACGACGTAAACGGCGGCCCCTCGGGCATCGGCATCGCGACCGCCGCAGGCAAAGCGCTGTTCTGGGATGTCGCAGGCGCGCCGGAGTCGCCGAAAGTGATCGCGCTGGAAGGCGAATTCGCGCTCACCGAAGGTCACGCGCAGGAGTTGAAAACGCAGGCGCTCGCCCTGCAAGTGGGAAAGCGTTTACGCGTTATGGTTTCGAACAACAACGCGGGCATCGACGATTGCCTGATTGGCGGCGTTATCGCCGCGAAGTTCGACGGCTACGATCTTGTTGACCAATGGACGTCGTATGGATGGAACGTCTTCACCTTGTCGAACGGCAACGACTATAACGAAGTGACCGCTGCCCTGAAGGCAATGGACGCAGTCGATCCGAACGACCGCCGTCCAATCGTCGCAATCGGCAAAACCATCAAGGGCTACTGGCCCGCGGCCGCTGACGGAAAAGTCCCGGGTTATGGCGAACAATTGGTGAGTTACGCAAGCCATCCCTACGCACTGAAAATGAACTCGGAGTACTTTGTCGCGCTGGCGCAGACCTTCGAGAAGCATTACGGCGTGGAGTTCGAGGGCATTCGCAAAGGCCCAGTCACCGACAATCGCGAACGGTTGATTCAGTTCAAGACGAACATCGACGTCGTGATGTCGCTGCTGGACCGCAACGGACTGGGTGATCGCCTCGTAGATCGCCTGGTGAAGATCGGCGACACCGTGCGCGACGATGTGAAATTGCGCATCTCAGCCACCACCGATCCTTTTCAGGACGATCGCCTGCGTGTTGCGACGCTGCCGGAATCCCCGCAGAAGCTTCCGATTCGCAATGCCGTTTCAGGCAAGGAGAAGGAAGTCAGCATTTCACTCTTCAAGAAACCCGGCGAGATAGCCGGATCGCGCCGAGCCATTTCGGAAATTATCAAGTGGATGAATTACGTCACGGAAGGACGCTTCTTCACCTTGGCCGCCGACCTTTCGGAGTCGATCAACGTGGAGCACGGCAGCCTCTGGGGACATTACAGTCCCACAGACAATCCGCTGGGCACGCGGTTGAAAGCGCCTATTCAGGAAGCGGGTAACGTTTCCACCGCCATCGGCCTGGTGAGTCAAAGCGCTTCTGTCGATCCCGAAAAATTCGCCGGCGTTTGGGCCCTGAGCGGCACCTATGGAGCGTTCACCCCGCTCATGTACACCCCTGCGCGTGTCTGGAGTCAGCAAAATCAGGACAGTAAGTTCCGCGTCGGCGTGCTGCATATTCTTACCGCGCACTCCGGTCCTGAAACCGCGGCTGACGCTCGCACACACTTTGGCATCTTCGCGCCGCAAGTGTGGAAGCTGTTCCCGCGCGGTCAGGTGATCAACCTGAGCTTCTGGGATTACAACGACGTCGCGCCCGGCTATTTCGCGGCGGCGGAAATCGCGGCCCGCGATCCGCGCGTTGGCATCATTACCCTGGAAGTTGCGCGACCCGATTTCCCGGTCGCAGACCGAAGCCATTTTGCCGACTCCGACCTGCGCGCCGCCGCAAAGGGTCTTTACGTGATCCGCGATTTCGCACCCAACAAGCCGCGCCACGGTTATGTGATCGCGCAGGGATCCAGTTCCACCGTGAATCTCGTGAAGGTACTGCCGAAACTGGAAGCAGCCGGCATAAATGTCAAGGTGATCGCGGCGATCAGCGAGGAGTTGTTTGATCGCCAGCCGCAGGCATATCGCGACTCCGTGCTGCCGCCTGAGGCTCGCTACGATCTGATGGTCGTATCAACGGGCACCCGACGCATGTGGCCGCTTCGTAACCTCGGCCCTCTTACCGACGAGTATTCGCTCACGTCCGACTTTGACAATAGCTGGAGAACCGGCGGCCTCGAACGGGAAGTGATCGCGGAAGCGCATCTCGATCCCGACTCGATCTTCTCAGGTGTGGAGCGATTCGCAAACGATCACGAGCGCCGCATCGGCGATCAACGCAAGATGATTGGTTAAATTGAGGAATGGTCGGGGCGATAGGATTTGAACCTACGACCCCCTGCGCCCAAGGCAGGTGCGCTACCAGGCTGCGCTACGCCCCGACATGGATTCATTATATCTGAGTAGGCGTTTCGTTCGAGCAGACTGTAATACGGTCAGGACAGATCGGGCATGCGCCGAGAGAATGGCCGCGCGATTCGAGTTCAGAGTCATCGAGTTCAAGCCAGCTTTGACAAAGATCATGAGCCCGCCTAAACTACCTCCCCTACCACGCTGGAGGGCGCCCATGGCAGAGCAGGCGAAGAGCAACACTGGTGCGGGGGAAGATTCTCGCGTTCAGAGGGGCATTGCGGAGTTTCAATCACTGCTGGTTCCCGAGGAAACGATGGACGCCTATGCGGTTCAGCGCCGAATTTTCGCCCTGGCGCACCGGCGCCTCTTGGTTTGCGCCACAAGCGGGCGATTCATTGGAATGTCGCGCGGGCTGTTCGGCGGCTTCAGGCCGGATACCGTTCGTTGGCAGGACATCAAGGACGTGAACATTCGCGTCGGGATGCTCGGCGCCGATCTTACGATCTCTGCGCTTGCCACACCCGATCTCGCCGTTGCCGGTCAGACACGTGTTCTCAGTTTCCCGGGTCTTCGCAAGAACCAGGCCGAGGCCGTTTATCGCATCTGCCAGGCACAAGAGCAGGCTTGGCGCGAAAAACGCCGCGTCCGCGAACTCGAAGAACTCCGCGCAAAATCAGGCGGCATGCAGCTTGGCACTCCCACTGGAGAGATTATCGGCGCGGCCCGCACCGTTGCCGGGGATTCCGCGGCCGCACGACTCGCGCAGGCGAAACAAATGTTCGACCAGAAGCTGATTACCGACTCGGAATACGAATCGCTCAAAGCGCGAATCGTCGGAAGTCTTTAGGTCGAATAGGGTGTAGTACAATTTGCGCCGAATTTTCTCCCTTCGACGGTTCGGCATCTTGGAAGAGTTTTCTCAATTCCCCTCTTCACTCGCGTCGGCATTTGACTTCTAATATATGTACAACCTGCGGAGGTGCCGCATGGCACGCGCACTGGTCCTTGGCGCAGGTATTTCAGGTCATACCTGCGCAGCGTTCCTCCGAAAATGGCTGGGCAAGAGCGACGAAGTCACCGTTGTGTCGCCTCTCCCGACCTACAACTGGATTCCTTCAAATATCTGGGTTGGTGTTGGACTGATAAAGCGCGAGCAAGTTCTCTTTCCGCTCGCCCCCGTTTACGAAAACAAGCAAATCATTTTCAAACAGGCAAAGGCTCTTTCCATCCATCCCGAAGGGACCAGCGAGAATCCGGCGCCGTTCGTTGAAATCGAGTGGACCTTACCCTCCCGCAAGAGCGAGCGAGAGTTCGTTTATTACGACTTTCTCGTCAACGCAACTGGACCAAAGCTGAAGTTCGAAGCGACGGAAGGTCTCGGCCCGGGCAAGAACAGTTATTCCGTGTGCACCGCAGATCACGCCTCCGAGACGGCTCAAGCATTCCTGCACCTCGTTGAGCAGATGAAGAAGGGCGAACGCAAGCGGTTCATCGTCGGCACTGGACACGGGAGTTGCACTTGCGAAGGAGCCGCGTTTGAGTACGTCGTGAATCTTGAATTCGAACTGCGCGCCCGCGGAGTTCGTGATAAAGCCGAGATAGTCTATCTCTCAAACGAATACGAACTCGGCGATTTTGGCATGGATGGTATTTTCATCCGACGATCGGGGTACATAACGCCCAGCAAGATCTTCACCGAATCGCTGTTCGCGGAACGCGGCATCTCGTGGATCACCCGCGCGCACGTGGCACAGGTAGAGAAGAACCGCTTGCATTACGAAACGCTGGAGGGCGAACAGCGCGACCAGGACTTTGATTTCGCCATGCTCCTTCCGCCGTTCTCCGGCGTCGGTTTGAAAGCCTTCGATCGTCAAGGAAACGAGCTTACGGCTGACGTGTTCGCTCCCAGCGGCTTCATGAAGGTCGATGCTGACTACACTCCGAAACCTTACTTGGAGTGGCGTGCTCGCGATTGGCCGCGGTTCTATGTCAATCCGAAGTATTCCAACATCTTCGCGACCGGCATCGCTTTTGCACCTCCGCATCCGGTATCGCGTCCACATATCGGCCGAAACGGAACCCCGATCTTCGCGGCGCCTCCACGAACAGGCATGCCCTCGGCGATGATCGGCAAAGCCGTGGCCCACAGTATCGCCGACATCGTTCATGGCAGCCCCGAACCCACGCACACGGCATGCATGGCCGAGATTGGTGCCGCATGTGTGGCATCGGCCGGCGCCAATCCGTTTACCGGCACTGCCGCCTCGATGACGGTCTTCCCGATCGTTCCGGATTTTGAAAAGTATCCGCAGTACGGACGCGACCTGAATTACACGTCCGGCGAGATCGGACTTGCCGGACACTGGATCAAGATCATCTTGCACCATATGTTCTTGTACAAGGCACACCTGCGGCCCGGGTGGTCGCTGATACCGGAGTAGAACATGGCAACTACAGTTCATGGAACAAGCAGCCCGCGCCCGCCACTCACACCTACCCTCTACGCGACCAAGCCGACTCGGTTCACGGTATTCATTCGTACGTTCCTGCCATGGCAATTCTGGCGCTTCATCCGGATCAACCTGAAGATGCTCGTAATCATCCGGCGCAGCCACGTAACACACCCGTCCGGGAAGCAAATTCTTTCGGCGCCACGATAGGAACACCTGGAATTTTGTAACGATGCGCAGGGACCTGCATCTCTTTAACTGAGGGTGCATTATGCTGCGCATCTTTGTCTTTGACGAGCCGTTCACGTTGAAGCTCCGGGTGGAGGGAGAACTGAGCCGCGCCTCTCTGCCCCAATTCACAGCGGCAATTTCATCGGCCCGATCGAACCGCGGAGACCGAAAATTGCTGATCGATGTAGCCGGTCTCACAGTTGCCGATTCCGACGCCGAGCAAATGATCCTCAGGGAGAATTACACAGACGTTCACTACATCGGAGCGGCCAACAGGATTGCCGAGCTACTTCACGAGGAAGAACAATGGAGGTGTCGGCAGCGTTGCTCCCTGCTCAGAAAGATCGGCTTCTCCCTGACAGAGCACTGTCGGGAATCGACCCGACCACTTTGCCTGAAGTTGTATCGGTTGCTGCACTCGGAAGGCTAGCAGGAATCAGCCCGGAACAATGTTTTGCCGGATGTCCCGTTCGGCCTGTGCGATGTTTTCTGGCTTCCCCAGATCGCGCCAGTAGTATTCGTCCGCTCGAAAGCCCCGGATGTTCTCTCCTTTCGCCGCGAGTCGCAGATAGGCATCGATAATCGAGAATGCTCCTTCCTCTTTCATCAACCCAAAGATTCGCGGAGAAAGAACGTGAATTCCGCAAAACGCAAGCGCTTCGACTTGCGGCGCCGTTCGTACGACTTCCTCGTCACCGCCGATTCGCCGCCCGCAAAGGCGTAGATCATTGTCGAATAGCAGGTACCGTGAGGTCTTCCGGTGCTGCACCGCGAGTGTTGAAAGGGCTCCGTGCTCGCGATGAATTTCAATCATGCGATTCATGTCGATCGTACTGAGAACATCGACGTTATGAAGCACGAACGGTTCGTCCGAGCCTCGAAAGAAAGACGCAGCGTTCTTCAATCCACCGCCCGTATCGAGTAGTACTTCTTCGCGCGAGACCTCGATCGCCATCCCGAAGTTGTCATGCGCCTTCAGATACTCGATGAGTATGTCTGCGAAGTGATGCGCGTTGACGATGACCTCACGAATGCCAAACTCGCGCAACCGCGCCAGCGTGATTTCCAGCAGGGTTTTCCCGCAGATCTCGACGAGTGCCTTAGGACGATCATTAGTCAGCGGCCGCAACCGCGTACCGAGCCCCGCCGCGAGCACCATGGCCTTCATTGGCCGATGGCCTCCAGCACAGGGTGCCGAACAACCACCTCCACGCCGCTCCGGTTCTCGAGATGTTTCGCCAGTTGTTCCGCGAAGTACACCGACCGATGCTGCCCACCGGTGCAACCGAACGACACCATCAAGTGCTTGAAGCCTCGCCGCTGATAGCTGGCAACCGTAGAATCGACCAGCGACATCACGTTCGCGAGATACTGGTGCACGCTTTCGAGCTGATTCAGATAATCGATAACAGGTGCGTCTTTCCCGGTCAGGTGCTTAAAGCGCTCCTCCCGGCCGGGATTCGGGATACTGCGCGCGTCGAAAACAAAGCCGCCACCATTGCCTGATTCGTCCTTTGGCATCCCCTCGTGGAAGGAGAAGCTGTACACGCGAACCGTCAGCGTGTTCGCCTCGGACGCCAAGCTCAGCAGTTTCTCCGAGCCCAGCATGCTGCGGAACGCTTCCAGCAACGTAGGCAACTCAATCGGCAACTTGACGTTGTGCAACAGCCAGCGAATATTCTTCAGGGCATAAGGGACGCTCTGGAGGAAGTGCGCCTTCCGTTCGTAGAACCCGCGGAATCCGTACGCACCGAGCGCCTGCATGATGCGAACGTAGACGTACCCGTAATAGAGTTGAACAAAGCTCTCCCGGTCGACTTTCACGAATCCGGAAAGCACTTCGAGGTAGTAGTCCAACAGTTCCTGCCGTAACGCGGGTGGAAGGTCGGCCTTTGCGTCATATAACAATGACGCGACATCGTATTGCAGCGCACCTTTGCGCCCGCCCTGGTAGTCGAGGAAATACGGATCTTCGTTGCGCAGCATTACGTTCCGCGACTGATAGTCGCGATAGAGAAAATAGTCGCGACCAGCGGTGAGCAAAAACTTCGTCAACCGATTGAAATCGTCTTCCAGCGCCTGCTCGCTGAAGGGAATCCCTGCGAGGCGCAGGAAATAATACTTAAAGTAGTTCAGGTCCCACGAAATCGATTGCCTATCAAAGCTGTTTCGCGGGTAGCAGTACTTGTAATTCAAGTCGCGACCAGCCTCGATCTGGAATCGGGGGAGGATCGCAATTACTTTGCGATATGCTTCGACCGCGAGCGGAGCGATATCCTCGCCGTTCCGGTTTTCCGATAGGAACTCGAACAACGTGACGTTCCCCAAATCCTCTTCCAGGTAAGCGCCGTGATCGAGATCCTGTTCATAGATCTCCGGCACGGGAAGGCCGTGCCGCCGGAAGTGTTTGGAGAATTTGAGGAAGGCGGCATTTTCTTCGCGCACGTCGCCGAGAATGCCGATGGCACTGACCTGCTCGTTGGCCAACCGGATGATCTTCCGTCCGGAACCGCCGAGTTGACCTTGCAATGGCTGTACGCGCTCGGCAGGAGAATGAAAATGTTGCTCAAATAGCTGTTTGAGGACGTCCATCGAAGTCCGATCCGTGAGCATTAGTCGTCACCACAATATCATTGAACGCTACGCCCTGTGCCTGATCGAATTTGTGCTTTTGACGCAGGAACCGTTCAGCTAAACACCAGTTCCTTGGCCCGCTGCGCCGCCTTAACTACCGCCTTAATTAAGGTGACACGCAGCTTCCCTTCCTCGAGTTCGAGAATACCGTCGATCGTGCATCCTGCTGGAGTGGTCACTGCGTCCTTTAGGAGCGCCGGATGATTGCCGGTTTCGAGCACCATCCGAGAGGCTCCCAGCGTGGTCTGCGCTGCCAGTAGAGTCGCAAGGTCGCGCGGCAGGCCAAGCTTCACGCCGGCTTCTGCAAGCGACTCCAGGATGATGTAAATGAAGGCCGGGCCGCTGGCGGAGAGTCCGGTCACTGCATCCATGTGCTTCTCGTCCACGACCACGGTACGCCCAACCGTATCGAACAGTGCACGCGCCAGTTCGAGGTCTCCGGCTTGCGCGTGCTTGCCCTTGCAAATCGCGGTCATCCCACTGCCAAGCATCGCCGGCGTATTCGGCATCGCGCGAATGATGCGCGCTTCGATCGGCAACCGCCGTTCCATGGCGTCCGTCGGTACCGAGGCAGCAACCGAAATGAGCACCTGTTTGCTGGTCACTACCGGGGCGACCTGCTCCAGAACCTGACCCACGGTCTGCGGCTTCACGCAAATCAGCACGATATCGGCATCGCGCACCGCGGCAACATTATCAGTGCTGGCTGTAATGCCTAGATCTTTCCTGATCGCCCGCAGTTTCTCCGAGTGCTGTACCGTGCCATGCACGTTCCTGGGTGTCAACAGTTGCTTGTCGAACATCGCCTGCAACAGGATAGTTGCGATCTTTCCGGTGCCGAGAACGGCGACACGCATCTTCAAAAGGCTTTTCATGGTGAGCACCTATTCTACGCAAAATTAAAGGCCCCGGCGTGCAAGTGCCGAGGCCTGTTTATGACAAGAACTTCGTCGACCCGCCGCGCTAGAAGACGCGCCCGATCTGGAAAAAGAACTTCCGGTGGCCGGTGTCGCCAAAAGCAGTCCCCACCTGCACCGGACCGAGCAGCGTCTGAGCAAGAATCGCTACACGAATATCCATCGGCAGACTGCTGACCGTATTCGTATAGAACGACTTCCCGATCTCAACGCCGGACGTGAGATACAGGTTTTTGCCCGCCATTGGAGGCAAGGCGGCCAACTTATGCAGATAGCCGGTCTGCACCAGCCAGTACTGGTTCGTCAGGATTTCGTTGGTGCCGTACGCAGCGAGCCGCGTTGACGACCCAAGCGAAAACATCGGGAACCCCGTATCTGTAACTCCGAAGGTGGATCCAGCCGATCCGATCGCATAGACCGCACCCTTCTCGGTAATTGGCCGGAAGCCCTGGAGTTTCACTTCCAGGCTCGGAACCGATTCTGCCGTCCCGGCACGCCGCTCATAGTAGGCGAACAGCGTGTCGACACCCACACCGCGCCTAGGAACCACCGGATCATCGAGTTGATCAAATGTGTACCTCAACCGAGCGGATCGCTGAATTCCCTTAAACGCCGGGGGAACGACGGCGGCACCCATCTCGTTGGAGTACTTCAGCCAGCCGACCTGGAACCCTGCCCGTACCTCACTCCAGCGATTGAACGTATACCCGAGGTCGAACTCGCCGGAGGTCTCGATCTTGCGATATTCCGAGAACTTCCCATGGCTGGAATAAAAGTCCTGCGGCGCATTTCCTATCGCCGCGCTCGTTGCCGTGAACCAGTGGCTGGATCCCACGAGCCGCAAGATGTACTCAGTCCCGAACATATAGCTCGATCCCAGCATGAAATCCGTTCGCAACTCACCGCCGCTCGCCACTACTCCCGGCGTGACGACCCTGGCTCCCACAGAGAACCGAACGTTGTTGTAGTCCGAGCCATCCAGCAGAACCAGCGGCTTCACCAGAATTGGGCCCTCCTCCTTCACGCTGGCACGGAAATTGAGTACCGCGGAGCCCTCTTGATCCATGCTGAGCGTCGGTTCGATTCGCGACCAGCAGCTCTCTCCCGCGATGACCCTCATGTTCTCATCAACCTGGCCAGAATCCAGTGGCTTGCCTTCCAGCCCAGAGAGTCCGCGGCTGGTTGCTGCAAGTGTGTCGCCATTGAATTGCACCTTGCGCAATATCGGCATAGCTTTCTTACGCGACTTGCGCTCGGCCAGGTAGTCCTTCCACTCCGATTCGCTCAGTGCATATTTCGACACAGCCGCTGAATTTCTCTCCCCTCCGCGGTATCCGCGATCCACCAGTTCCTGCCACTTCTCGTAATCCAGGTTTGTCAAATCGAGTACCGGGACCTTGATGACGACATCGGCCGCCTGCATGGCACGCTCTTCACTGTTGAGCGTCACCGCTTCCAGGCTGCGGAAGAGTGCCCCGAAAGGTGATTGCGGTGCCTTGTTCTTCACGTACGACTCCAAAAACACCGCTATCACCACGTCTCCGCCCATTTGACGGCCGACGTCTGTTGGCAGCGGATCCAGGAGCGTTCCATCGACGTAGAGGCTATTGCCGATTCTCACCGGCTGAAATACCGCCGGCACCGACATGCTTGCCCGCAGCGCGTCGCCCAGCACTCCGTCTTTGAAAATGTGAAGTTCTCCGCTGTTCAAATCAGTCGCGACGCAGCGGAAAGGAATCGGCAGTTCGTCGAAATTCGTGACAGTCGAATACGGCAAAGCGAAGCTGGTGATCACGCGATCGACATTCATCCCGGAGTTGAGTCCAGCCGGCATACGAATGCCGTGATTAAGGCCGAGTTCCAGCCCATTGGGGTAGTCGTGCTGGTCTTGCTTGAGCCGAAATGTTAGATCGCGGTATTGGGGTTCTCCGTTAAATACAGTGTTCGCCCAGTCGATTGATCCGATAAGTTTTTTCAAATCGGCCGAGTTCATTCCCGTCGCGTATGCGCCGCCGATCAGCGCGCCCATGCTCGTTCCAGCGACGTAGTCCACCGGAATTCGGTGTTCTTCCATCCACTGAATGACGCCGATGTGAGCCAACCCCAAAGCCCCACCCGCATCGAGTACAAGGGCAATTCGCGGACGTTTTCGAATGACATTCGACGTTTCAGTTGCAGAGGGTCCCTGCGCATGCGCGCCGAGATTTAGGAATGAAAACAGCAGCAGAAGGAACAGCCACAAGGTCCTTTTCATGACCTGCTCCTGAACCACAGTTTTTACGGCTAACGGCTGCACTGATGAAAACGGAACCCCGCGCGCAGTTTGCGGGCTCCTGGGCGGCTCGTCTGTGATGCGGTTCAGTTCCCAGTGTGATTACAGGGCCGCCGGACAAAATGGAGATGGGATGGTCTCCATGGAAGTAGTGAGCCAGGGGTCATTTCCGTTTCGTTCCCAACCGGGACTTTGGTTGACGGAACTTTGCCGTTACACTATGCCCAACAACAGAAAAGGGGTGCCCAAATGGCTTGCAGCGCAGACGTCTTACAGCAGGTTCCTCTCTTTTCCGGCCTCGATGAAGATGAAGCCGGAGTACTGGCCAGCCAGGTTGAGATGAAAACTTTCGCTCCGCGACAGCGTATCTACAAGATGGGCTCACCATCTGATCGCGCCTACGTCCTCGTGTCAGGCAGCGTTCGTGTGACTACCGTGGACGAAGATGGCCAGGAGGTCGTCGTCGACGAGCCCGCCCGCGGCGATTTCTTCGGTTTCGCCTCCATGCTCGACCAGACCCCACACCAGACGGAGGCCATTGCATTGGAAGAGTGCGTCTGCGTCGAGGTCGACCGCAGCGACATCCTTGTCCTTCTTCAAAGAAAGCCGCATGCCGGCATGGACATGCTCGCCGTTCTGGGTCGCCAATTTCACAACTCGCAGCACCTCGTCCGTATTCGCGCTAACCGTAACCCCAACGATTTGATCGAAGAACACGCAACCCTCGGGGAGCGGGTTGCCGACACAGTCGCGTCCTTCGGTGGTTCATGGACGTTCATAATCGTGTTCGGCGTCTTTATGGTCGGCTATACGAGCACCAATATCGCCCTCAGCCGATCCGCGTGGGACCCGTACCCGTTCATTCTTCTCAACCTGTTCCTCTCGATGCTCGCGGCCCTTCAGGCGCCGGTCATCATGATGAGCCAAAACCGGCAGGACAAGAAGGATCGGCTGCGGGGCGAACTCGACTACGACGTCAACCGCCGTGCTCACACCGAAATCCAGGGCCTCGCCCACAAACTCAACCTCCTTGGCGACAGGTTGGGGGACGTCGAGGAATTGCTGCGCGAAAAACGGGCGAACGATTAGTTCGGGCACTCCTGCCGATGGCTCGATGGTCTCTTCGCAAGATACCCTTTATTCAATTGCTGGCACAACGCGCCCGCGTCGCTCCTCCGTCATCTTCGCCAGATGGACGGTGAAGTCCGTCTTCGGCAGCAATGACGTGAGCGTAAAGACCTTGTAGCCTTCGCCCGTAATCTCCGATCGCCGAAATACGCCGGGGTCGGTCTCCGTCACCTCACGAGTTCCACTGAGTGACTCGATGAACTGTTGCGCGCTCATCTGTCCCGCAGCCCCCTTATAAACTCCCCCGGTTATTGCCTCGGCAGCATACGAGCGAATCAGCTTCGGCCAGTAATCCTCCAGGAGTTCTTCGCTCGCAAAAACATCTGCCCAAAGCAGGCGCCCGTTGACTGCGACTACTACGCCAACAGCGTTCTGCGCTTTAAGCTGACGGATCAGCTTTCCGTAATCTCGGTCGATCGGCGCGACCACCGATTCGATCCTCTGCTGCACTTCGCCGCTTCCCATGACGCCGGCATACGAAGTTGTCCCGCCAAGCGCTGCACCAGCTCTCGGGACGGCGATTGCTGCATTTTGATTCGACTGCCGAACGTTATCCCACACTTCAGCCTGGCTCTTCGCCGCCATCGCGGGAATTCGGACGCTTGGCTGTGCCATTCCGTGAAAAGAGGAAAAGTTCTCGCTCTTTGCCACCCAACGTCCCGGTTCAACGCAAAAGACCGACAGGTCCACCGGTTCGCTGTTTGGCGGAACGATCCTGTCCGCTCCGATCACTCGATCCTGTTTGCCCCCGGTCACGATTTCGCCCGCAAGCAGCAAAAGCGGCCGATCCGATTTGTTGATCAGCACGAGCCGGTTCACCTCCCCGCCTGTATTCATCGGACGTTGCCCCGGCCGGCGAATCAGTCCTGAAACCTGGCCCGCTTCGGTGATCACGACCGAACCATTACGAACTCCCTCATCGAGCGTCAGAAACGCGCTAGTGTTGTGAGTTGTTGTCGAAGTGACCGGGTAGATTGCGAGATTGCCGCTCTGAATTGGCGGCAGCACACTGTATCTCGAGCCCGGATTGCCGGCGAGCGCGAGGCACGGAACCAACACAAGGACCGAGAGAACGATCCAAAAACCCGTTCGTGAAACCATATTCCATCTCCAGCGGGGACTCGCCCCTTGAGGAGGAACGGCCAATGGTGTCTTTCTTGCACGGAAATTGCTACGATTCCTGCGCATGGTCTCCTCTGGCCAGACCGCTGAACCTGCCCGGATATCCACCGCGGTGCGCTCCGCCTGCGACCGCCTATTCGAGACCTCTCAGGCCGCGCGCTACGGCTTGAGTCCAGACTCTTTTCGCACGACCCTCGCCGATATCGTGGAGCAGTACGCTCCCGCCGCAAGCGAAAACGAAGTGGTCCGGTTCCTGGATACGCTGAAAGCGGAAGAATTGGCACTCGCGCGCGGATGCGTTGAAGGAAACGAATTCTCATGGCAGACCTTCTTGTCCAGATACCGCGCTTCGCTGTACGGAGCGGCCTACTCGATTGCCAAAGAAGAGAGCATTGCCCGCGAACTCGCCGACTCCCTGTACGCCGAACTCTATGGCCTTCCAAACGAATCCGGCCGCCGCATTTCAAAGCTGCAGTACTACAAGGGACGAGGTTCGCTCGAAGGCTGGCTTCGTACCGTGGTCGCGCAGGAGTTCGTCAATCGTTACCGTCGGACCCGTCATGAGGTTAGCCTCGAAGAAAAGGTAGAGGCGGGCGCACAGTTCTCTGCAACCGATATTCGTGGAAGTGAGTCGATTGCCGATCCGCGAGTCAGCAAGGCAGTCGCTTTCGCCTTGGGCGAACTGGAGACTGAGTCCCGGCTGATCCTGAATTCCTACTACCTCGACGGCCGCACGCTGGCTGAGATTGGACGCGTCTTTCACGTGCATGAGTCGACGATCAGCCGAAAACTCGAAAGGGCGACCAAGGCTCTCCGCAAGATGATAAAAAAGCAACTTCTCGCCCAGGGGATGGGCGGTCGTCAGGCGGACGAGTTGATGCAGGAAACCGACGTTCGCGATTTGAACGTAAATATTCGCGAGAATCTACAGCAAGAATCGAGCAAAACCGCGTTCTATAAGAGCACGGAAGAGTAGTCTGAAAGCAGCAATGACCGGTTTACCAAAATCCGTTCGCGACCAGATGGCACGCACTCCAGCGCCCCCTTCCCACCCCGATGCTGACCTCCTGACGGCCTTTGCGGAGAACGCTCTCAGTGGGAAGGCGCGCCAGCACATTGTCGATCATCTCTCGGTGTGCGCTGAATGCCGCGATATTGTCTTTCTTGCTCAGCCCGCGAGCGTCGAGACGCAGATCGTGCTCGCGCCGAAACCACGCCGCTTCACCCGCATGGCTTGGGTGTCCGCCGCTGCCGTCGTCGTAATCGTCGGCTCCGCTGTGCTTATACAGCATAAGCAGGTCACAAAGATCGAGACTCCGGCTACGGCAACCGCTCCGGCGCGTCCAGAGACAAGTCTCGCGGAGAATCCGTCCCAGGGGGAAAGTGCTCCCCCGGCGATTGCGGAGGATCGCGAACACACATTTGCGGGAAAGTCGAAGGAGGTAGCCAAGATAAAAACGCCTGCCTCGGCCCCAATTATTCCCAAACCAGAGATCGCGGACGAAGCTCGTGTGACCTCGCCGTCTGCCGCATCTGCGTCTTTGCCATCTGCCGCGGGCGGAGTTGTCGGCGGTGTAGTCGGCCAGCAGAATGTGAACGGACCTCAGCAGCAAAATGCTCTCAACCGGATACCGCAACAGGCGAATCCGGCGAACGACAAGTTGCCTGTCGCGAACGAGAAAGCCACGCAGGCACCCCCAGTGGCAGCCATGGCGGCGAAGAAACCGCAGGCGCAACGCAATGAATTCCACGGACTCGCAACAGGATACGTTGCGGGCGCTGCCCCAATCCAGTCCGCGATTCAGGCGTCCGTGCGCGCTCACTGGCGGATCTCCAAAGCCGGCACCCTCGAGCATTCGTATACCGCGGATGACTGGACGCCAGTGTTGACTGAGACCGGTGCGAAGTTTTACGTCGTGGCGGTCCTCGCGAATACCGTCTGGGCAGGCGGTGAACGCGGCGCGCTCTATGTTTCGAATGACGGCGGGACCAACTGGACTCCCATAACGATTGACACGACCGACACCATCACGTCGATCCACTTTTCAGACGAGCTACACGGGATCATTCGGACCAAAGACGGCCCGAGTTGGAAGACTTCCGATGGCGGGAAGACCTGGGAGAAGCAGTAGGTTACTTTGCCTTCACTTCATACTCGATCCGGAAGGGCATCAGTTCCTTACGGTTTTGCCAGTGCCCTTCACGAATGATGGTTTTCGCTTGCGCCAGTCGCTCCGAAGGCAACGGATGAGAGCGGAAATATCCGGTTAATCCCTGGATCGCGACCTCCGACAATTCCTGCTCGGGCGATTTTGCGTGGATGACATATTCGCTGTGCAGCTTCGCCAGTTGCTCGAACATCTGCAGTGCGCCGTAGGGAGAATAACCGGCTGCCACCGCCAGCCTGATCCCCTCGCGGTCCGCCTCCAGCTCTTCGTCCTTGTTGTATCCGGTCTGCCAGACCGCCAGCGGGATCTTTGCCAGTTCACCAAGGACCTCGAGGTTGACCTTGCGCATGTGCGCTTCGATCTGCACTCGTTCGGCGCAGTGATAGTGGTCGACATGCTCAATCTCGTGCCCGAGCACCGCGGCCAGTTCGTCCTCGCTCGTCATCATATTGAGCATGCCGGTTCCGATATACACTTGCCCGCCAGGGAGCGCGAAAGCGTTGATCAGATTGTCGTCGGCAACCAGGTGAAATTTGAAAGGCAGCTTCCGATGCGCTTTCGCCGCCAGTTTACCGCCGACCTTCTGGATATACCGCTGCAGCGCTGCCTGCTCCGGCGTGAATCTGCCGCTATCGGTCGCATATTGCGCCGCAAGCTCGTCCCCAATTCGGATCTCCTGCTCGTCCGAGATTCGCGTCAGCTTCATCGGAACGCGAGTCACATCCCGCTGCACATCGGCAACGATATCAACAATGGGATTCGCAGATACCGGAGCACTTCGTTGTCGCCGTTGCGAAACGTAAATCGCAAGAGCTGCGATCACGACGATGACGATGAACGCCAAGGCACGCTTCATAAGAATTGCCGGATCGCCTCGCGATACCTGCTGTAAAGGAATGACACACCAAGCAGGGCCAATCCCAGGACGATGAAGGTGAGATAACGGTCGCGTGGCGCGAGCCGCCATGCGTCGATTACGAGGATCTTTCCAACACAGAGCAATAGTAGAAACAATCCGCTCAGCCGGAAGCTCCGTTCTTTCGCGACCAGCGCAAGGATCATTACCAGCACGCCCTCGATCCCCCAGGCCACGGTTACCATTCCGGAGCGCATTTTCAACGCGAGCATCATCGTCAACAGCAGCACCGGAACAAAGAACATTACTTGTTCCGGATAGCTGGACAACTGAGCCATCAGTCGCCTCATACGCCCGTGCTCAGCCCGCGCCTTAAACCGTTCTCGCGACTGATACGCAAACGGCAACGCGGCCAACATTACGAGCACCGCCGAGCCCAGTTCCAGGTATTGTCCCGTCCAATTACCTTTGGTGAAGTAACTGGAGCCGTACAGGTTGTGCATGACCCCGCGGAAGAACGTCGCAAGCGTGAGGAGCAACGCCTGATGTAAAAATACTTCGCGATCAAACCATGTGGCTATGCCAAATAACACGAACACCAGCACGGCCCATGCCGTCGCAATCCACGGTCCCGGCACCTGGAAATACAGCAACGACGCCACCGTGAGCGAACCGACGTAGGCCATGATGAGGTCGACGCTCCACCGTGATTCCTGTTCCTTTTCCGTCACTCGGATTTGTGAGTATACGAAGAAGTAGATCAGCGCAAGTGGAACGACGGTCGTCATTCGTGTCCCGAACAATTCGCCTCCCTGCGGAGATGCCCCGAGATTCACGAAGAAAATACGCGCGAATGAGGCGATCAGACCCGAATATGCCTGTAATCGCAGCTGCCGGATATTCCGGAGCAGTCCCAGTTCGAACAGCAGCAGCGATGCCAGAGCCCACCCTACCGCCACGCTCGCGGGCTGCAACTCATACCACAGCAGCAGCAAAGTCAGGAATGAAGCGACCCACGTATAGACGTGATGAAAATCTCGCCTGCGCAACTCTTCCCGCATGGGGATCAGCCGCGTCAGCGAATACAGCGCGAGGATCACGACTGAGAGCGAGATCAGCCGCTGGCTCATCCCGTGGAAGTTTGCCGTCGAATAAACATTCACCGAAAGCGCACGCACCACCGTCAACCCGGCCAGCACATGCGCCTGCCACGGAAACTCCTCGAGACTGAAGTATCTCGCCGCCGCTCCCAGCGCCAGAGCAAACATGGCCCACACCATCGCAAGCGCCGCCGTCGGAGCCTCATACCACGCCAACAGCGTAATCAACGCCGTCGCAGCCCATGTATGTGCGAATGCTGCCAACCGGCCATGGCCCGCATCGCGCAGCGCACATTTGCGCGAAATTCCATACATGCCCGCGGCGACGAGCGCTACCGTCAGCAGCCTGAGATTGAGCGCACGCGTTACCGCCAGCGGATAGTTGTAGGAGAAAAGAGCGATGATCGAGCTCAGGGCGAGCACATGCTCCTGGTGGCACAGGCTCGACACTTTCCAGCGCCGACCGGCAAGCGCCAGCGACATTCCAAACGCCACCCATGCGACCGCCACCCAGGTCTCGGGCAACTGCCGCCAGAGCATCCACGCGACAACAAAAGAAGCCACCCACGTGTAGGCGTCGCGTGTAAGCGGCGCGAATGCACCTGCCGCGTCCTTCAATCGCCACGCTAGCCAATACGCGCTCACTGCCACAAGGGACAGCGCGAGCGTTTCCTGGTTCAGTCCATGCCATCCATGGTGGTTCGGCCAGCCGTATCCCACCACCATCACGGTCGCAATCACCGTCAGGACATGCACATGCCACGCCAGCGGCGAGTACCTCAGCAGCAGCGCACATTCGGCGAGCACCAGCGCCAACCCAATGACCGCAACGCTCTGCCAGTGATACGGCACCTCTCCCCAGATCAGGAATATCAGCACCAGTGTCCCGGCTGCCGCGAGCAGATGGCGCGCCATTCTCGTCCAGCCTTTGAGGCCGATCCATCTCGCCGCGAGATAAAAACCTGCGGCTACGATCGGCACCGTGGCGTACCGACCGAAAACATGCGTGATCGTGCCTCCAAACATCTGGTTGACGTGCACATTGATCGCAAACGTCCGCAACAATGTCAGTGCGGCAAGCGCCGAGCACTGAACCGCCAACTCCTGCGCCCGCAGCCGCCGGCTAAGCCACGCGAGCACCGCGACCACGGCCACCCATGCCACCGCTGTCCAGTCGAGCACTACCAGGGCCCATGCGGCGAACGTTACCGTTACCGCGCCGAAGTAAGAGTGCGCAATCGTCAGCCGCTCATCGAGACCTGGCGCGAACAGGTCGGGCCAGCGTTTGCGAACGAAATGTGCGTTGAGGTAAAACAGCACGCCGCAGGTGAGAAGCAACGTCCCGCCGGTAATAACCGCTCTGTCGCCCCCGAGTCTCTCTTCGTACAGGTGGAAGCAATCCATCGCGAGCACATGCAAACCGACCAGGATTCCCGTTACCAGTCCCAAACGCCGGAACACGCTTTCCTTGGCAAATATCCCCGCTACCAGGAATGCTTCCGCACCCACGAACCACAGAATGGCGACGTTGTTCCCCGAGAATTTGAACGGTACCGCCATTACCATCAACACCGCACCGAGAACGCTCAGCAGCACGAATGCCGTCCGGCGCCATCGCGTAATGGGAAGTTGTCCAAAGGCAAACTCCAGCGCGCCGAGCGCCAGCAATGCATAAAACGCCAACTCCGGTCGCGCCGACTGGAATTTCATTACCGTCAGGAGCAGCAGCGTGTTGAGAATCGCGGCGATGGACGAAACGTTCTCTTCGTTCGCCGAGGAAATTCTGCGGACCACATACGACGCGCGATACGCCGCCCAGTAAACCAGCAGGATACCGACGCTTGCCCAGAACTCCGGAAACGCCCTGTGATTCGCGCCACCGGGTCCCAGTATCTTGTACAGCCAGTAGAAGTGATTCAGATAGCTGGAGAGGATTCCGAAGATCTCCAGTTCATACCACCGCATCCGAACCGTGATGACCACCAGTCCAATCGCGAGAGCCGCTCCGGCCGAGAGCGCATAGACCGTGTCGTGGCTCAGCGAGACGGTCGAGTACGCAAGCAGAAATGCAAGGCCCGTGACTACTTGCGACTTGTATCGCAACGTGTGCAGCGCCATCGCTACAGCGACGCCGAGCATAAGCAGCAGGTCAGTGCTCTCCGATGGCAGCACCGCCATCGCCTGCACGTGGTGCACCGCATACGCGCTAAAGAACAGCAACGCCCATCCGCCGCCGATACCGGCTCGCCCCAGAACCTGGTAGCGCTCCTTCCGTTCCAAGTAGATTCCGCCAACCAGGAGAACGAGTGATCCGGTCAGCAGCAGCGTGACTTTCCCAGAGGGCGTACTGCCCAATTGATAAATTCCGAACGAGGCGAGCCCGAGAACCACCAGGATGATCCCAATCTTGCTGAGCCAGCGCTTCCCAAGGATCTCTTCGAACGCGAACACCGATACCGCCAACTCTCGTAAGGTTCTTCGCGGCTTTGCTGGAACTGAGCGCAGCGGCACAGTCGGGGTGGGAGCGGTGTACGACACTGACGGGCGCGGTGGCATAACTGGCGCCGGGGGCGGCAGGACCGGACCGACTGTATGAACCGGAATCGGACGTGGTGTAACCTCCGCTGGCTTCGCCACAGGTACCAGCGGCACCTGTGGAACCGGCTTTGGCGGCACGACCGGCCCAGGAGCCGACACCGGTTTGCCCGCATCAGGCACAACCCCCGAACTCGCCACTGCAGGGGCCGCCGGCCTCGGTACCTCGATCACGGGTTTGGCAGAAACCACCGGCAGCCCTTCAATGGGCCTGAGAGCAGCTGTTGTCTCGACCGAAGTTTTCGGCGGAGTGGGCGTCGGCGCAATGCCTCCGGCGCCTCGCAACTCGCTCATCTCGCGAGCCAGTTGCTCCACTTTTTCATTATTCTGCAGCAGGACTCGATGAAGGTTTTCGTTCAAGCCGGCGAATGACGCGCGAAGTTTCTCAATTTCGCCGGTTAACGCCCGCCGCCGATAAACACTGACACCAACAGTCAGCAAGAGAAATGCGACGGCTGCTTCGACAGACCAGGAGAGGCACAGCAGAGAAACAATGAGCAATACGAGCTCAAGCATAGGTGTCCGGGCAATGCCTGTGGATTTTTCACGCCGATAGTAGAACGAACTGCCCCGCGAGTCTTGCAGAATGTTTTACTCCGCAATTCCCCTGTAACACCCGCCAGTTGCGACCTCTCACAAGGTTGGTCCGTCAATACCCTGGAAGTAAGTAGTTTTTCCGCCAGTTCCTTAGGGCTTTCGCAGGGAGAGTTGCTCGATTCGGCAACATACGATTGCGATGGTGCGCATTTTCGCCATCACGCTCGCGCTGCTTACCGTGGCGCTCACAGCCTGCGGAAGCGGCGGGACATCGATCCACTCCTCGCTCGCGAAGGAACAGGCCGGAACGTATCGGAACCCGCTGCGCATCACCGTCCCTGGCGGAACCTTGATGGAAAGCTGCCCCGATCCCTCCGTTATTCGCGGACAGCTGCCCGGGGACAACAATTTCTACCTTTATTGCACCGCGGAGAGGTTCACCGACCGCGCGGCGCTCCACTGGATGGCAACCTCCAAATCACAAGACCTGGTGAACTGGACGTACGTAGGCGACGTGTTCTCGAGCAAGCCATCGTTCGTCGCTTCCGACGGCTATCTGTGGGCACCGGATATCGAGTTCTTCAACGGCAAGTACTACCTTTATTACTCCGTCTCCGATACGCAGGCCGGCGGCGCCGCGATTTTTGTCGCGACGAGCGACACCCCCACTGGCCCGTGGGATGCTTCCTCCACGCCAGTGGTCGAACCCGAACCGGTTCCCGGCCGTGGCATGCGCTCTACCATCGATCCCGCGATCGTGACCGATGGCGATCAGCGCTACATCTTTTACGGCAGCTTTAATGGAGGGATTTCTGCGCGAGCGCTCTCGTCGGATGGCCTGACTTCCAACCGCGCCAGCCAGGTCCAGATCGCTCTCCCGGATCGCTATGAGGCCGCGTACGTCATCAAGCGAAACGACTATTTCTACCTGTTCGTCTCTGCGGGCGCCTGTTGCGAAGGCCCGCTGAGCGGCTACGGAGTTTTTGTCGCTCGTTCACCGAACGCACTAGGACCTTACATCGATAAGGACGGCAATTCCCTGCTCGAATCACGCATCGGCGGCACGCCCGTGGTAGGGATGAACGGGAATCGCTGGATTGGCCCCGGGCACAATGCGGTGATCACCGACTCCGCCGGAACCGATTGGATGATTTATCACGCTATTGACGCAGGCAAGCCGTACTTTGCCGGGAGTTGGACGCGACGGCCTGCAATGATCGACCGTCTCGACTGGGTGGACGACTGGCCTGTGGTTCGAAACGGGGCGGGCCCATCCGATTCGGAGCAAACCGCGCCCATTACGGGAATGACCACATCGCCGACCGCTACCGCACCGTCGCTCCCCATCCCGATTGACAGTCCTGGCCCAATTATTACTTCGCTCTCGGACGATTTCGATGGGAATTCCTTGTCGCCGCAATGGGAATGGATTCGCCAACCCTCGCCGAGTACATTCGCTGTTGCTGACGGCGTGTTGCGGTTCGACTCTGAAGCGGGCGATATCTTCGCAGGCCAGCACAGCGCTTCGCTTCTGACTGAACCCGCACCGGTAGGCGACTTCATGGTCGAAGTCAAACTGTCGAATAACGTGCCGATCGATGGTCAACTGAATTTCGTACAGGGAGGCGTCCTTATCTACAAAGACGATTCCAACTACGTAAAACTCGTGACGGTCGCGATCAACGGTACGCGCCAGATTGAGTTCGCCAAGCAGTATCCGCTCGCGGGCAACCCCCGATACGGCAGCACTTTCCTTGCCTCTCCCGCCGATACGACGTATTTACGCATCGTGAGGCATACGATCAGCGGCACTTCGCAGGAATTGTATACCGCTTATTCCAGCCATGACGGCGTGAATTGGGAACGCGGTGGAACCTGGACCCATTCGCTGGGCACGGGCGCAAGGATAGGTCTGGTTTCGATGGGGCGCGCGGGATTCTCAAATTACTTCGATTACGTTCGCGTTTACGACCTTCTAAATTAGCAGTGCTTTTGTGTCGTGCCTCTCCGGATGTGCTACGGCAAGTAGTCGAGCAGAGTCTTCTGCTGTGTTCGCGCCACAGCGGCGAGCGTCGCATCGCGCGCGTACTGTGCCTGTTGCATTCGGGTTATGGCTTCGGCGGGATCCACCCCAACCAGCTCGGTTTCACGTGCCTGGGCCTGTAATTTTGCCGATTGCAAAAACTGCTCATCGGAATCCAGCAGGCTCAACCCGCTGCCATACGTCACTCGCAACCCGCTGACGTGCGATAGCGCATCCCGAACCTGCCCCGTCGCGGTGGCAACTCCATCAGCGTCATTTTTCTTCAGAGCATTTACGAGACCTTGCAGCGATCCGAAGACGTTCGCCGCAGGATCCATGAAGAGACTGTCACCGGCGACCGCAGTCGGAACTAAATGGCCGTCGCCGACATAAACGCTGTTCACCAGCTGATTGCCACTGTATGCCACCACCGATGCGCTGTTCTCATCTGCAGAAAACGGCTTTGTCGTCAGTTTCGTACCAGAAAACAGGAAAACACCTTGAAAGCTGGCGTTCGCCAGGCTCAGCACCTGGTCGCGTATCCCATCGACCTCATTCGCGAGCGAGGTACGTTCATCACCGGAGAGTGTCCCTGTAGCGCCTTGCACGCCGACAGTCACCGCGCGCGTTAAAGCCTCAACAACACCGCTCAGGGCAGAGTCCGAAGCGCTCAACATCTCGCGCACGCTGGAAATACTTTGCAAATACTGATCTTGCCGCGACTGCTCCTGCAGGTTCACCGAGACTGCGGCGCTCGCTGCCGGATCATCTGAGGCGACCTGTACGCGGCGACCGGTGGACATCTGCCGCATAGCGACCTGCTCCTCTTCCTGGGCTGACGACAGTACGTTCAACAGGTATGTGGTCGAATCAGGATTAATTCGCATCGATTAGCGTGCCCCCAGATTCACGGCGATATCCAGCATCTCGTTTATGGTGGCGATCACCCTTGCCGCCGCTTGATATGCTTGCTGAAACCGAATCAGGTTTGCGGCTTCTTCATCGAGCGACACTCCTGAGACGGCACCCCGCAGATCCTTCAACTGACCCAATACGATTTCGCCCGCCTGTTCGTCCGCCTTGGCGTTTGCGATTGCGCTACCTACCAGGAACACCATTGCCGAATAGGCTTCCGCTGGCGTCTGCCCGTCGATCAACTGCGAATTTCGCAGAGCCATTAGCACAAGCAGATTCGCGTTGCCACCCGCGGCGCCGTCGGAGCTGGCCGCTACGGCATTCGGGTTCGCGCTCGCCAGTGCGATTCTGCTCGCGGCGCCTGACTGCGCTGCTCCGATCGTGAACATATCACCGGCGGCGTTTCCGTCCAGATCAAATCCACTTCGATGCACCTGGTTCACGGCGGTGGCAAACTGATACGCAAACGCGTCCACACTGGACTGCATAGAAGCCAAGTCCTGGTCCCGTGCCCGCAACATTCCACCCAGTTCCCCACCCTGAATATCCGCGGTCAAGTCTGTTCCATTCGCGAGCACGCGCGTCTTTAAATCGCTGCCGATCGACGTCTCCAGCAAATACGAATTTCCCGCAACCACCAACGGCTCCCCGTGCACTGTAGTTAACGTCAGACCGTCGGGTGTATCGGTTACGAATACGTCAATTTTGGACGCCAGTTCGTTAATCAATTCCGTCCGTTGATCTTCCAATGCACCGGGCTCTTCTCCAATCGCAGTTCTGTTGGCGACTTCCTGGTTAATGTTCGCGATTTGCGTTGTCAACCGGTTTACTTCGCTTAACGACTGCACAACAGACAGGTCGATCGCCGCGCTTTCGTTTTGCAGGTTCTGGGAAAGATTATTGAGGGTCCGCGCGAGGTCTCCCGCAGAGGTCAGCACACCCTGGCGCAGCGATCCGTCTGTCGGGTTCGTCGACAGTTCGTTCAGGCTGTTGAAAAAGTTCTGCACCTGAGAACCCAAACTGTCGTCTCCGGTTCCAAACAGAGTCTCTACCCCGCTCATCGAATTGATGAAAGATTCAATTCCGCTCTGCTGTTGGTGCTCGGCAGCTATCCGCAATTCCAGCACGCGATCGCGTATGCTCTCGATCGACGAGAGTTGTACCCCTCGGCCCATCAACACGCCGGACGCGTAGGTCGGTACTTGTTCGGTTATAACTGGTCTCCGCCGCGTGTAACCTTGCGTATTTACGTTCGCGATATTATCGGTGGTCGCCCGCATTGCTCCCTGTTGCGTTAACAGAGACTGCAACGCAGTGTCGAGGCTACCAAAAAGTCCAGACATCAGGACCTCCTCTGCGCCACCAGCGCTGAGTACGTTCCGTCTGCATGGGGCAACAGCGAGCGCAGCGCAATTACCGAGCGAATGCCGCGGGTCACCGCGCATCGCAGCACTGCAAGCTGGTGGGCGAGGACAGCACGGAGTTCATGCTGATCAGGAGCACAAGCCTCCGAGCCATCGTCGCCCGCAACTCTCACGTCGATTTGAGGACCGTCGAACGGGATTTTCCGGAGCAACGCCAGTTGCCGGGAAGTTTCAGATTCCAATCCCTGCAGATCGTTGCGCGCAAGTGCGGACGTAGCGCTCTCGACCGACTCGGACATGGCTCTCAGCCAGTTGCCGTCAATCATACCCACTCGCATTGAACGCTGTTCCCGCATTGGCGCTTAGAAGATGTCCTTCAGCATGGCGTCGGCAATTGCCTGCGGCTGCACTGCATAACTGCCATCCGCTATCGAGGCGCGAAGCGCATTTACCCGAACCGTTCGCACATCCGGTTCTGACATCGCCCGTGCCGCCAGCACCGAAATGTTGCTGGTTGCAGAAGAGAGACTAGCCTCGTCTTGCCGCTCCCGCCGTACGGATCGGTCCGCTGGTGCAGAATCCGCACGATTCGTCTTCTGCGTCTCAATCGAATGCACGTTCCCGAACTGTAGATCAATTCTCATAGCCACCTCGTTACACCCACCGACTCTTACATCGGCAAATCATAAGAACACTTTAATGTGCTGCTGTACTTTATCCGCTCCGGTCCCATGTCATTGCGAATCAATCACTTGAGCAGTACCCGGCACGCCGCTCCGTTGGAGAGAGCGCACGATCATCTCGCCGATTCCCAGTCCGCCGGACCGCGCCAATCCGCCACCCACAGCCGATGTCGCCAGGGACCCGAAGCTCTCGTTTGCCGAATCCGAGTCTTCGCTCTCGTCCAGTCGATAGCATTGGTTGAGCTTCTGCAGAATCTGCGCAATCAGAATGCCCTCAAACTCCGAGGCCTTCTCGCGGAGCAGTCGCTCATTGGCGTCGGCTTGAATTGAAGTGTCGGTGAGTTTTGCATCGAATCCCACCATCACAACACCTCCAATTCCGCCTGGAGGGCTCCGGCCGCCTTGATTGCCTGGAGTATCGCAATCACATCTCGGGCTGTCGCTCCCATGCTTTGCAACCCCGTTACCAATTCTTCGACCGTCGCTCCTTCGCTCAACTCAACCTTTCGGGCCGCCGATTCGCGCGCTCGAACGTCGGGTTGCGCAACTGGCGTCGTCGTTCCCTGGCTGAACGACTGCGGCTGCGATACCTCGTATTGCGTCGAAATCTCAATTGCTAAAGTCCCATGCAAGATCGAGACCGCACTCAAACGAACGTTCTTGCCGAGCACAATCGTTCCCGTACGTTCATTTACGACCACTCGGGCCGGGACTTGCGTCTCCACCATTACATCTTCGATTCGCGCCAGCAGCGCCGTAGCGCTCGCCGAACCACTTTCCCGAACATCGATTTCAATTCGACGTGCGTCGCGCACCTGGGCCGCTGGTTTTCCAACCTCGCGGTTGATTGCATCCGCCATATCCTTGACGGTCGAAAAATCAGGTTCGCGCAACAAAAGCGCGACGTTCTTCATGGACTGCATGTCCACCGCAAAGTCCCGCTCCACCGTCCCGCCGCCCGGGATGCGCCCGACCGTCGGATGGTTCACCTGCTTCGAATTTCCTGATACTCCAGCCGTATACCCGCCGAGAGTGAGCGGTCCCTGCGCCTCGGCATACACCTGGCTGTCGCCAGCACGCAGGGGCGTCAGCAACAACAACCCGCCCTCCAGCGACTTGGCGTCTCCAATCGACGATACTGTTACATCCAGTTGCGTTCCCGACCGTGCGAATGGCGGCAGATTCGCCGTCACGAATACCGCGGCAATATTGTTGACACGCACAGCCGAAGCAGGAATCTGCAGGCCCATTTTTTGCATGACATTGGCGAGCAGTTGCGTCGTAAACAGTGTCTGCCGACGATCTCCAGTCCCGTTCAGCCCCACTACGAGTCCATATCCAATCAGCGGGTTTTCGCGAACCCCTTCTACTGTGGCAATATCGCGAATTCGAACTTTGCGCGAAGTCGCATCCTGGGAAGACGTGAGTTGTGCGACCGCTAACAGCGCCAGAATTGTCACTCGGCGAAGCATGTGTCCCTCAGAAGCCCAGGATCCTGAGCAAGAAGCGAACAATGAAATTCGGCGGATGCGTGCTGTCGCTTATCACGCCCTTCCCCGCCACCTCCACCTCAAGATTGCTCAACTGCGTCGAAAGAATGGCGTTGTCTTGCGAAACATCCGCCATACGCGCGACGCCGCGCACAGTCACGTTCTGCCGCTCATTGTTCACCAGTACCGTGCGCTCCGCTTCCACTACCAGACTGTAGCCCGGGAGCACCGCGACAACTCTTCCGGAAATCGATGTCTGCAGCAGTGACTTCGACGACGTCTGTCCCTGCCCTTGCAGACTCTGGTTGGAATGCGGAGAAAACAGGTTCTCGATCCCGCTGGTATTGATCTTCCCGGGAAGTGCGCTGATTCCGGAATCCGCCTCCAGTTTTCGCTGGCTGGCGACGGCGGCACTGGACTGGGCCAGCATCTGCTCGGTGATGCGAATGACGATCAAGTCACCGACGCCGCGCGCCCTATGATCGGAACTCAAATCCCCGTATAGCCCGGAAGCGTCCCACAAACTACCCTTCGGAAGCTCACTCTTTTCCGCACTCGCTGTCGCGCGTACTCTTGTCAAATAATCCTCCAGGCTCTTACTCTTCGCCTTTCGATTCCGGCCGAACGATGCCTGAACCAGGAGCAACAGAGCCACTGCGAAAATGAAGCATCGTCGCATCATCGCCCACCCGCCAGGACCAGTTCTCCCGTTTCACTAACCAGCGCTCGTCTCGTCATTTTTCTATCCCGCGACCGCACCCGAATGATGTCTCCTGCTCTTCCAGCCTTGAGACAAATGACAGTTTCTGCAATGCGAACCCCCGAAAGTTCCACCGTCAGCCGCCTCGTCTCACCAGCGCGCACCAGAAGCGGAGTCGTGACCCGGCTCTTGTCATCAACCGACAGCCATTGCGGATCATTCACGTGGACGATCGCCAAAACTGGGACTGTGAAGCCGGCACAACTCACCTCCACCACCCACGACCGAAGCATGGCATCGAAATGCACACGCTTCACCCTCAACCCATCGGCAGTCTCTGCGCATGAAGGCGCGACCGGAACTTCAATCCGGGCTACTGCAACGCCGGCTGCGGTGCCCCACCTGTGTAATGCTGCCAATACTGCTTCTCTCGCATCCGCCGCTTTCGCGCCGGAGCCGAGCAGAAGCAGCATCGAAATCAGAATCAGGTTTCGTCGCATATCGCGCTAACGTGTCAACGAGTTGATCTGCTGGAACATATCGTCTGCCGCGCGAACCACCCGCGAGTTTGCCTCGTACGAGCGTTGCGCCAGGATCATCTGTACAAATTCCTCTACGACATTCACGTTCGAACTCTCCAGGAATCCCTGCTCGAGTGTTCCCAGTCCTTCCGAACCACCGGGATTCGCCACGATCGGATCCCCAGATGCAGTGGTTGCAAGAAAAAGGTTTCCGCCGATGCTGTTCAAGCCGCCAGGATTAGGAAACATCGCTAACTGGATGCTCCCCACTTGCTGCGCCTGGCTTTGCCCGGGCTGCACGACAGAAACCGTTCCATCGCTGCCGATCGTGATCGACTGCGCATCAGGAGGAATCGTGATCGCAGGTTCCAGTGGATTGCCTTCAGAAGTGACAATGTTTCCCTGCGCATCGAGGTGGAAAGTCCCGGCTCTCGTATATGCCAGGTCGCCGCTCGGCAGGCGCACCTGGAAAAATCCCTGGCCCTTGATGGTGAGATCCAGCGGGTTTCCCGTTTGCGTGAAGTCCCCCTGACTCTGAATCACCTCTGACGCCGCCGACCGCGTCCCGAGGCCCACCTGTAATCCCGCGGCAAGCGTGGTCTGTTGCGTGGCTGCCGCACCGGGAGAGATCAGGTTCTGATACATCAAATCCTGGAACTGGATTCTCCGCCTCCGGAACCCCGCCGTACTCGAATTCGCGAGGTTGTTCGCAACATTGTCCAGGTTCATCTGCTGCGCCGACATACCGCTCGCGGCCGTATACAGTGCACGGAACATAGCTTCTCCCTAACCGATTCGCGGCAATTCCTGCGCCGCAATCCTGTTGAATTCGTTATGAAATAGGTACAGCGCGCGCTGCAAGCTCTCCGAATTTCGTTGTATCGCAATCAGGTTTACTGCCGCCGTGAGGGGCTGTACGTTGGAGCCCTCGATCATCCCCTGGCGTAGCACCGAACCCTTCGCCGGCTGAGCAGCGGCGGTTGGCGCGGAATAGTAAGCGTCTCCAACCGGCGTGAGCCTGGTTGCGGGGTTGAACTCAATCAGCTTTAAGCGTCCCGCAACCGCGCCATTGATCGAGAGTGTTCCGTCGTCGCTCACCGTCAGTTTGCCTTCGGGAATCCGAATCGCACCTTGCTCACCCAGCACCTCGTCCCCATCTTGCGTAACCAACTTGCGATCGGCCCCCAGGTCAAAATCGCCTGCCCGCGTGTAACGCACGCCTTCGGAAGTTTTCACCGCAAACATCGCGCGGCCCTCGATGGCAAAATCCAGGGGATTGTCGGTTTTCTGCAGCGACCCTTGACTGAAGTCGGTGGTCGTATCGCCCATAACCCCGTAGGCATTCACCACCCGATTGAGTTGTCCGACGGGTACGGTGCCGGCCAGCAACTGCCGAAACACTTCGCGTTGTCCTCGGTAGCCGGCGGTGCCACTGTTCGCCAGGTTGTTCGCCGCAAGATCGAGCGCTTGCATCTTCGCGATCAATCCCGCACATGCAGCATAAAAACCACTATCCACGACGATGCCTCCAGTTAGAACCCCTGCAGGTTCTGGGCCAGCGAAGGCATCCTTTGGAATGAGTGGTTTGCGAAACTAGCGCCGCCGAGATTAGAAAAGATTAATGAGGATTGCAGAAAGATGGCCGAACTATACCGTCGCAGTCACCTCTAGAGTGACGCAAAGGATTTCATCTTCAAATCGCAAAGTCGCTTCCGCCGTGGCCCCTTCGGAGAGCGAATGCAGTTGGTAATCTGCCCCCGTAATTACGGTTGGCACAGAAAGCATGCACTGGCTGGCGAGGTTCGTGAGCTTGGTCTTAAAGTTTCCCGCGATCATGTTGCAGACTTCCCCGATTGCATCGCGGCTCTGGCCACCAGCTTCCACAATTGGAACGCCCAGCATCTTCGAAGCCATCAATGCAGCCGAACCTGCTGTGCAACGCAGGGTGATGACTCCGCACATTGAGCCCGCCAATCCAACGATGGCTGTGTATTCGTGAACGGTTCCGTTTGACACCTTATTGGTTGCCTCCAGGCTGCTACCCAACACGATCTCGAACACCTCGCATGTGGCCACTTCCAGCATGGAGCGCCAGTGCTCGACGGTTTCCCAGTTCGCATCTATCGCGGATGCCGCGCTCATATGGTCCTTTCCAGCAGAGGAGTGACCTGCTCTTTCACCTGGTCGGCTGTAAATGGTTTGCGAATGTATCCCTTCGCTCCCGCCTGCAATGCGTGCACAACATTCGACTCGCTGCCTTCGGTTGTAATCATCACGATCGGGGCTCGCGGGCCATTCTCAAGCTTCGCAGCTCGCCGCACAAACTCTAACCCGTCCATTACCGGCATGTTGATGTCGCACAGTATAAGATCCACGGATTGAGTTTGCAGAAGACCAAGCGCCTCGGAACCATTGCCCGCTTCCACAACCTGGGATATCTCGATCCCAGCCTGCCGCAACGATCTCTCCACGATCTTTCTCATGACCGACGAATCGTCTACTATCATGGCCCGAACTTTCATGGCCTCTTACCTCGGAACTGCGAAGTAGTCCTTGCGTCCAACGTACATTCTCTTCATCGGCGATATTGCGCGCCGGCTTTATTACGGCCGCTGGAAGAACAGGTCGAACTTCCCGGCTGCTCTCTCCACCCGAACCCAAATGTGGTCAAGACAACCGTGTACGCGCACCCGGTCCGCACCTAGTCGCTCCGCATATCCCGCGACACTCATTGCCATTTCCTTTGCCGTCAACGCCGTCGTGAAGGCCACCTCGTCATCGCGGTTGCCGGCGTCACTACCGAGTCGACGTTCGAGTTCGCTCTCATCAATCATGCACGGCTCGGCATGGCAATCCAGCATCTGCTCAATCGCCAGCAGCACCGTGTAATTTACGTCCTGGGCAAAACCGACAAACATGCAATTCCCGGAGTCAGCCAAATGAACCGGAGTCATTCGGTGTTTCAGCTGAAGGAGTCGCGGCACCAGTCGCTCACAACCCTGATGTTCTCCAGCGGGATACACCGGACAGCCCCATTGCACGGCCAGCGCCGCCGTTATCTGGCCTTCGTTGGCGATTCCAAGACGCCGCAGACACTCTCCAACGCGCGCTCCGGTTTCCCGATGCGCCTGCAACGCCGCGTAGAGCTGAGGCTCGTCGAGAATGCCGCGCGACAGCAAAAGAAGGCCAACAGGCGTTCGGTGCTTACGATTTCCCGCTCCTCGTCGCTCGCCGAGTAATGCTTCGAATCGGCGTTCCAATTCCTCCCGTAGGCACTCTGCCCCGCAGTACCACTGATCGGCAAAGCGCACGCCCACGGACTTACGCAGCACTCCCTGCCATCGCGTTCGCCGCCTGCAACGCTCCCATCTGCATCTTGGCGCCAGTTCATCCCAATTGATTTTTGAACCCATTCGACGCGCGGTATTCATCAACTCTGTAATCATCTGGGATCCTTTCTCAGGGATTCAACTCTCTCGCGCGCGGTTACGACTTCTCCTACTCGTAATCCATACCGACCGTCCACCACCACGACTTCACCCCGTCCAATCAGTTTCTTGTCCACCAGCAGGTCCACCGGTTCCTGCACTTGCCGATCTAGTTCCACCACTGATCCCGGTTGGAGTTCCAGGATTTCGCGCAAACGCATTCGGCGGCTCCCGAATCGCAGCCGAACGCCCAGTTGCACATCCATGAGCAGATCAAGATTCCCGCTACTTTGTGCCCCTTCCAGCGCCGGACGGTCCGTCTCGATCACAAGGTCGCGCATCCCGGCCAGCAGTTCCTCGCTGAAGCACAACCTTGCCGCTCCCGACCACTCCGGTTTCTCGAGCACAAGACTCGCAAACGCCTGAGGGGTCCATTTCGGATCCTCAAGAGCAACCGCGAACGACACTTCCGAGAATCTCGGTCGCAGCGCCGTCGCAGCTGTTCCGCAGACCTGCCGCAATAATTCCGTCAATGCTTCGCGTTCTTCGGCTTCTGCGACCTGGGCTTCCGGGCCTAACAGTGCCAGCGCCAGTTCGTGCGCAATCTTGTGGCTGAACTCAACCATCAGCTCGCCATTGAGTCCTCCTGAGGTCGCAAGCACCGCACGAATCTCTCTGTTCTCAATCACGGATACGTCCGACCGCACTTTCCATTCCTGCCCGGAACACTGCGATAGCACCGAAGCCGCTGCCTGGCAAAATGTCTCAACAAACCGTTCCATAAATTTTCCTCATTTCGCAACTTCTAGCTCTGCAAGGGCACAATCCGGGCGCCGATATGGCCCGCCCTTCGCGAACCTATTCGCACCACGTCTGCCTCGAAACAAGATTGATTTGCAACCAGCAACCGGACCGGTTGTTCCACCTGCCGCTCGAATTGAACGGTCTCCCCTGGCACAAGTTCCACCAATCGCCGCGCATCCATCGGCTGCGGTTCGAGCGAGAGTTCCGCCAGGAACGGACACTCCAGCAAACGGGCGATCAGTTGCTGGCTACACTCGGATAGTTCTTTGGGCCGCCGGTATGCCCAGTTGTCCGCGAGCTTCCGCAACAGAATGTTCGAGACAGATGACGGGCAGACCACGTTGAATACTCCCCGGCTCTCAGCCATGCGAATCTCGAAG
Organism: Terriglobia bacterium; assembly: GCA_032252755.1. Taxonomy (NCBI): domain Bacteria; kingdom Pseudomonadati; phylum Acidobacteriota; class Terriglobia; species Terriglobia bacterium. The sequence goes on along the minus strand of JAVUPY010000010.1, from coordinate 45,155 downwards.
CTCAGAGCCAGTGTCTTTTCGTTCGGCGCCATCAGTTGCTGCATTTGCCCCGGCGTCTGCCTATGCTCGAATGACACCGCCAGCCCTGCAGGCTGCCACGATATTTCCAATTCCTTGCAGACGATTCGCACCACTCCATCCAGGATCTGCTCCTCGATTTCCGTGATCTCGCGCACTTCCGCCTCCGCCTCGCCGATGCCGCCCAGCAGTAGATCGATGATCGGAAATGCCAGAGACAAGTCCATTTGAAACGCAACGCTCGCATTCGCTGGTTCGATGTGTGCTGTTGCGAGATAAGTCAGTTCCGGAAACCGCGTCAGTACATCGCTGTACGGCAGCTGTTCTACCGAAACCAGATTCGCGTCGAATACCACTCTCAGATATGCTCCCAATGAGTGCGTAAGATTGCGGGCAAATGCTTCATGCAGTTGCGTGATCGCACGCAGCGATTCCCTCCCGATCTGTCCGCTTTCGGCACAATTCCATGGTTTTACACGTTCTTCATTTGCAATGCCTTCTGTCGGGCGACCACGCGCTGCCCTGACCATCGCATCGATTTGATCCTGGTTCAGCACCTTTTCCATGACGCCTCCAGCAACGCATCGACTAAATGACCCGTCTGCCCCGGCATCATCTTGGAAACCAGCAACTCCTGCATTCGCGCACGCAACCGAACCAACGCAAGCGAATGAATTTGTGAAACTCGAGACTCGCCGACACCAAGCACTTCGCCCACTTCTTTCATCGTCAGCTCTTCGAAGTAGTAGAGCGATAAAACCTGCTGTTCTTTCTCACCTAGCTCGCCAATTGCTCGCGCCAGCGCCGACTTCATCTCCGACTGCAGGCACAAGAAGTACGGGCTCTCTTCAGGATTTCCGGCCACATATTCGCATAAGTCCTCCATCTCACCTCCCGACGCCGATTCGATCTGCAAGCTCCCCAAGTCGAGTCCGCCGAGTTCCCCGAGGATATGGTGGAGTTCTTCCACGTCGATGTGTAATTCTGCCGCTATTTCCGTTTCGCTCGCCGCGCGTCCCAGCTTTGAATTCAAACTTGCCGTCGCCTCTTCGATCCGCCGCGCCTTCCGTCGAAGGTCTCGCGGACTCCAATCCAATTCGCGCAGACTATCGAGGATTGCGCCCCGAATGCGGAACTTCGCATACGACTTGAACTGAACCTGCTTGGTCGAATCGTACTTGTGCACCGCGTCAATCAGTCCCAGTACTCCCGCATGCACCAGGTCTTCCAGTTGCACGTGCTGCGGCAAGCGCTCATGGATTCGCCGCGCGATGTAGCGCACCTGCGGTAATTGTTCCGTGATCAGGCGGTCTCGCTCGTGCTGGTCCATCATCTTGTAAGCAGTGTCGGCGGATCCCATCTGTCCTCCTTGTCCCTATCGCACCATTCCTAACGTTTGCACCGGCACAGTCGGCGGGACCTCTCCCGGCGACAGCACTACCAATTTCGGAATAAACGGCTCCAGCAACCGCCGCAGATGGAACCTGGCCGGTGTCGGACACAACAGGACGGGCGAGGCCAGCGACAACTGCTCTCCCGCCAGTCGTTTCATTCCCTCCAGCAATCGCCGTGCGAACGACGGTTGTAGCGGCAACTGCGCCGGTGCGGCAGCCTGGGGGTCGAATGCCCGCGTCAGTTCTTCTTCGATCTCCGCGTCAAGCGCCAGCACCTTGAGCGTGCCGTCGCCCGAAAGCAGCGGTTTTACCAGTGCCCGGCTCAGCGATTGCCGGGCCGACTCCACGAGCAGCACCGGGTTCTTGCTGATCGCCGCCATCTCCACCATGCTCTCCAGAATTGTCCCGAGGTCGCGGATCGACACCTGCTCCCGGAGCAACTGTTGCAGCACGCGCTGCACCTCGCCGAGGCTCAGCAGTTTCGGAACAAGTTCTTCGGCCAGTTTCGGGTGACTCTCGCTCAACCGATCCAGGAGCCGCTTCGCCTCCTGGCGCGTCAGCAACTCGTGCGCGTTCTGCCGAATTACCTCCGCCAGATGTGTCGCCAGAACCGATGTCTGGTCTACGACTGCGAATCCCGCCGCGACAGCCTGGTCGCGCGCCGCCGGCACAATCCATCGAGCACTTACGCCAAACGCGGGCTCTTTCGTTTCGATACCTGGAATCGCGGGCTCCTCCGCGGACGAACTGATCGCCAGCAAACGGTCCGCCTGCATCTCCCAGCGCGACACTTCCACCCCGCGGAGGCAGATCACGTACTCGTGCGGTTTCAGTCGAAGGTTGTCGGTAATGTGTACAGGGGGGACTACGAATCCCAACTGCTGTGCCAAATGTTTGCGTAACGCTCGCACCCGCGACAGCAACTGTCCACCCTGTCGCGTGTCGACGATCGGAACCAACCCATATCCAACTTCGAGGCTGAGTTCATCCAGTAGTGGCAATGCATCCGCAATGTCTCCAACCGGATGCTTACCCTCCGGTTCCGTCGCCTTAGCCTTTGCCGCCGTGGTTGCGTCCTGCTGCCTCTTGGCGCGTCGCGCCAGGAACCCGACTCCGACCGCCATCGCGATGAACGAAACTTTCGGCAGCCCCGGCACCAGCGCCAGCAGCAGCATTGTCCCGGCGCCGATCCACAGCGGACGGCTGCGCCCGAGCAACTGCTCTCCCACATCTGTGCCCAGGCTGCTCTGCGACGAAGCCCGTGTCACGACGATCGCACCCGCAATCGATACAAGCAGCGACGGAATCATCGTCACCAACCCATCGCCAACGGTGAGCACGGTGTAAGTCTTCAGCGCCTCGCGAAATGGAATGTCGAGTTGGAAAACACCGATCAGGAATCCCGCGATAATGTTGATCGCCGTGATCAGGACCGTTGCCAGCGCATCGCGCTGGTTGAACCTGGCCGCGCCATCCATTGCGCCATAGAATTCCGATTCCCGCGCCACCGACTCACGCCGGCTCCGCGCCTCAGCCTCATCGATCAGCCCCGCATTCAGGTCGGCATCGATCGCCATCTGCTTGCCCGGCATGGCATCGAGAGTGAAGCGCGCCGTCACTTCCGCCGTACGCACCGCACCGTGGCTGACTACCATGTACTGGATCGCGATCAGCGCCAGGAACAACACGAATCCAACAACATAATTACCGCCGACCACGAATTGTCCGAACGCCTGGATTACGCTTCCAGCCGCCGAGACGCCCTCGTTCCCATGCAGCAGAATTCGCCGGCTGCTCGCCAGGTTCAGCGACAACCTGAACAACGTCAGCAACAAAAGCAGGCTGGGGAATACAGAGAACTGCACGGGACGGAGGATGTGCACCGCTGATAACAACACCAGCACGGAAGCCGTGATGCTCAGTGCCAGCAGCAAATCGAGAAGCAGTGACGGCATCGGCACCAGCATCACGAATACGAGCGATACCGCCGCCGATGGAATGATCCACTCCGCGGCCGCGGAGAGCTTCGTTGGCGCCTGCGCCGGGACGCTCATCGCAGTGCCTCCGCCATGGCTCGCGCCCGCGCCTGGGCACGATACACGTATGCCAGCACCTCAGCCACGGCGAGATAGAGTTTGGGCGGTATCGCGTTCCCAATCGGCACAGCCCGATATAACGCGTGCGCCAGCGGCGGATTCTCTACCGTCGGAACTTCGTTCCACCGAGCTTCTTCTTTTATTCGTTCCGCTAGCCGGTCTCGTCCCTTCGCGACCACCACCGGCGACGGCATCTCGCCCGAATACGCCAGCGCAATCGCATAGTGCGTCGGATTGGTAACGACCACTGCCGCCTTCGCCACGTCGGCCAGCATCTTGCGGCGCCGCGCTTGGCGCTGCAGCCGACGAATCTTGCCCTTCACCATCGGATCGCCTTCGCTCTCCTTGTGCTCCTGCCGCAACTCTTCCCGGCTCATCTTCAGGTCGCTTTCTACCCGATACCGCACCAGCAGGTAGTCCGCCATCGACCACACCAGCATCACCAGGCCGCACTTCCACGCGATCTCGTACAGCAATGCGAATATCCACAGCGCCGACCCCGCGCCCGTTCGAAACGATGCCACCTTCAACTGGCTCCACTCGCGCGCAAGCACGCCGATTGTGAGATAAACAATCGCAGTTCCTGGAACCAGCGATCTCAGGAGACTCGCAACCGAGTTGATCGAAAACAGCTGCTTGAACCGTTCCGCAGGATTCATCCTGTCTGGCCGAAAGTTCAACACCTCTGGAGCCCACGTGAACCCTGCCTGCACAAACGATCCCGCCAGCACCATGGCCCAGCCGGCAACGACTCCGGGCAGCGCCCATCGAAACATTCCAGTCGCCGCCCACAGCATCATTGAAGTAACGTTCAGCCTTTCCCCGGCTCCAGCCGCATCAAGCCATGAATGCATCGCGTCTCCCCAATCGCGCACGTCTGCCTGAGACCGCCAATGCACCACTACCAGCAAAGCGAACACGCCGAGTGCCGACGACAGTTCACGGCTGCGCGCCACCTGCCCCTGTTCGCGCGCCTTCTGCCGTCTTCGCGGTGTCGGTTGTTCGGTCTTGTGATCCGCCATCGTTTTCCTCAGTGCGCCAGATGCAACAAGCGCTCGCCGTGCTCAACCGCACCGGCAAACGCGTGCTCAAACCATCGCGGCCAACTCACGATCGCCGCTGTCATTACAAGCAGCCCCAACACACTCTTCACCGAAAGTCCAACAAACAGCACTGGCAATTGCGGCGAGGCTTTGCCCAGGAATCCCAGCGCGAGATCCGCGAGCATCGTAGCCGCCAGCGCCGGCGCGGCAATCTGAACCCCGGCAAAGAATTGATAGCCCGCCTCATGCATCAGGGCCCCCACAACCGCACTATTGAGAACCGTTTCACCCGGCGGCACATATGCGAAACTGTGCGCGAGTCCGCGCAGCATCCAATTCGGCACATCCAACGCGAGAAAGAGCAGCATCACGATGGTCTGCTGCAATAGTCCAAATACCGGCGTGTCCGCCTGGGTCTGCGGATCGAGCACATGGACGAGCGAAAATCCCAATTGCACTCCGAGAATCTGTCCCGCCAGTTGCGAGGCCTCGAACACGAATTGCACCGACAATCCCAGAAGCAGTCCCAACATCAGTTCGCTGCTTGCCACTACGGCAAATTCTCCAGGCGTGGCGATCGCCGGTTTCGGTGCAATCCCCAGCGGATACAACAACCACATCAGCAGGATCGCCAGCCCCACCTTGATCCGCCCCGGCATCGACGCGCTTCCATAGAACGGCGCGAACAGCAGCAGCCCCGAAATGCGCAGCCCCGATACTGCAAATCCCAGCACGAGTTGTTCCAGGTTCAGCAACCTCGCTCCTAGTGCAGAAAAGGGTGAAAATCCGAAAACAACTGCACCGTAAAACCGGCCAGCCTCCGCAACATCCAGGGCATAAGCAGGACGGCCGCTACGGCCGCCGCCAGCAGTCGCGGAACGGTGGCGACTGTCGCATCCTGAACCGAGGTCAGCACCTGCACGATGCTGATCGCCAGGCTGATCACCGTCGCAATCGCCAATATCGGGGCGCCAATCAGCAGCGTTGTTTGCATCGTGATCCGCCCCAGTTCCACCACTCTCTCTACCGGCATCTCTTCCTCACGCATAACTTCGCATCAGCGAACCAATCAGCAGGTTCCATCCATCCACCATCACAAACAGCAGGATCTTCAGCGGGGTAGAAATTACTACCGGTGGAAGTTGCAGCATGCCTATCGATGTCGTAATCGCCGCGACGACCAGATCGACAACAAGGAATGGGAGAAACAGCACCGCACCGATCTGAAATCCCGCTTTCAACTCGCTCAGCAAGTAGGCCGGAGCCACCACCCGCATCGGCAGGTCTTCCGGCCGCTTCGGCCGCGGTGTATTGCTCAGTTCCACGAACAGAGCCGCGTCCTTCTCGCGGACATACCGCAGCATGAATCGCTTCAATGGCACCGAGCCCGCATCAATTGCCTGCATCGCTGTCATCCGGTTCTGCTGAAATGGAACGATTGCCTGCTGCTGGATCGCCACGCCCACCGGTTGCATCAGGAACCAGGTCAGCACCAGGGAGAGCCCGATCAGCGTCTGGTTGCTCGGCGCGGTCTGGGTTCCCAATGCCTGTCGCAAGAAGTGGAAAACGACCAGCAGGCGAACGAACGGCGTCATGGACAGCAGCACCGCCGGCAGAAGCGTCAGCAGCGTGAGAAGGATCACAATCGACCACGGCACCGAACCCGAATTCCCGTAAGCATTCCAGTTCAATCCCGCCGGCGGATTTTGCACCGCCGGAATCGGTCCCGCCCAGGCGCTGCCGGGAAGCAGCAACATGGCCAACCCGCCCCAGTCGCGAGACTGCATTAAAGAGTCTCCACGGGCGTGGCCATCTTCTCCGCCAGGCCTGCGGAGAATCTTTGGTCCTGCAATTCCGTCAGCAGGTTCACCGAGTTCGACGCCCCCCCAATCAGGAATCGCCTCTTCTCAAACTCGACCAGTGCAACGAATCGCTTCTCTCCCAACGGCACCGTCTCGCGCAATCGCAGCTGTCGCGGTGTGCGCGCCCGCCAACGAGAGGAGAACCAGCGCGCAAGTTTTGTCCACCAGTTCTTCACCGGCGGTGCGCTCTTCCTGTTCTTGCGGAGACGCCGCTTCTTCTTCGGTTCCATGGTCACCACTGCCGATTCCCGCTTCATGCCCACTCCGTGATTCGTATCGCAAGTTTCCCGCAAACCACCTCAAATTCCGCCCACGCAGCCAGTTCGCCATTGATCCTCAGCGGCACGTCTTCTCCCTGCGTCCACCTCGTGTCCAGAATCTCTCCCGGTTCCAGGCTTAACAGATCCGCCACTGTGAAATGGGGTATCGACAACTCCAACGTGACCTCGCATGGCAGGTTCAGCATCGGCCCCCATTGCCGAGGGTCATGTAGAATCCCGGCCGAAATACTTGCCACCGCGTCTTCAGTAGACGAGTTCATTGCTGCAGTAGGAATTCCGTGAAGTACACTTCCCTGGTCTGAAGTTCCGGCAGTTTGTCGTTCAATGCTTTGAGAATTTCTTCTTTCAGTCTTTTCTTGCCATCGCTGGTCGCCATATCCTCGGACTTCGTCGCCATCAGCACTCCCAGGATCACATCACGGATCGGCGCAACCGGTTTCGTTTCACTTTCTTTCGTCGTTTTCTCGCTGACCACTCCCAGATCAATCCCTGCCCGCAAGAATGTGCGCTGACCCTCATCTGCCAGGTTCACCACGAACGTCTCAAGGTGAATTACCGCGAGCACGGGCTTCTCTTGTTTTGCTTCTTTAGCGTGCAGCCATTTGCAGCCGCTCACAGTCAGCGCTATTCCCAGCGCCATCGTCAAACTCAGCACCTTCTTCGTCACTGCAAGCTCCTGAAAAACCGTAGACACACACTGCAATCGGCGTGCCGAGTTCAAAGCGAGTTTTTGTGGAGAAATATGCGCAGAAACAAATCACTTATCGCGACAGGGCATCGCGCACGCGTCCGAAGATTGGAACGCTTTAATGAGGGAGATTAGAAGGGCGCCGTCGGCATTCCGGCACCCTTCTCTATACCTATCGTTTCAAGTTAATCGTATCTTGAGTAATTTCGTCGAAGGTTGTGATCGCCTTCGCGTTCGCCTCGAATCCGCGCTGCGCCAAGATCAGTCTCGCAAACTCGCTCGCGATATCCACATTGGAGAGTTCCAGTGCGCCGCCGGATAACGTTCCACGTCCGCCCGTCCCCGGCTTTCCAACTACTGCTTGGCCCGAGGAAAGGGTTGGGGTGAAGCAGTTGTGACCATCGCGCAGGAGGCCCTGCAGGTTCGCAAAGTTCGCCAGCGCGATCTGCCCTAGGACCTTCGTCCCATTGGTGAACGAGCCCAGGATAACGCCGTCACTGCCTATATCAAAATCAAGTAGCGATCCGCTGCTGAACCCATTCTGGTACGTAGAGGATGTGTTACTGGCCGACGCCATCTGCGTGAGCATCGGCTGCCCCTTGTCGTAGAGCCGCCAATCCAACAGTAGATCCGCAGCGCCGTTCGAAAATCCGCTAATCGTCAGGCCGGTTACGTCTGTGGCCGGAGAGATCAGTTGCCCGTTGCCGTCGAACTGCACCGTCCCCGTTCCCAGCGTTACGGGATTACCGGTCTGGCCCAAGTCCTCTGCGGGAATCGTGATTGTATAGCCCCACTGGTTGAGATCCGTTTTGGAGAATTGGAACTGCAAAACGTGGCTTGCCCCGAGAGAGTCGTACACGGTCAACGGGCTAGTAAACGGCGTGTCGCCGATATTTGTATTCGCGTCAAGATTCGTCTTCATTTGAAGATAGCTGGTCGGGCTCGGCGAGTTAATCTGACCCTTGCCCAGCTGAATCGGGCCGAGGTCCAGGCTTGTGTCGATCACCCCATCGATGGCCTGGTAGCCGAGCACGCGCTGCCCGTCTTGTGTCGTCAGGTATCCTTCAGGATCTTGCGTGAAGTTGCCGGCGCGCGTGTACTGCAATGCTCCGTCCTTCTCGACGACGAAGAAGCCATCGCCGCTAATCGCCACGTCCGTCTTTACGCCGCTCGACTCTGTGCTGCCGCCAGTGAAAATCGTTCCGATGCTTCCCACCGTTGCTCCTGCCCCGGTCTGGATCGCATCGCCAGCGCCATTCGTACCCAACGTCTGGTAGAAGAGGTCGCGAAACGTCACCCGCGACTGTTTGTAGCCAACCGTGTTCAGGTTCGCCAAGTTATTACTGATGGCGGAAAGCGCCGTGGAACTCGCCGTCAGCCCGGAAAGTGGAATCGAAAAGATCGGCATTATCGGCCTCCTGCCGCGGCGTTCGCGGCCGAACTCGTGGACGCATCCGTTGTTGAGCCCAACAGCTGCCGGATCTGCATGATTTCTCCCAAGGTGTTGAATTGCACCAGTTGACCGACAAACTGCGTCGGGTCCATGGGCGAAATCGGATCCTGCGACTTCAGTTCCGTCGTCAGGAGTTGCAGGAACATGTCTCCGCTCTCTCCTGTTAAGCCCATCGCGTTTGAACTTGCATCCGTACTTGTTCCCGAACTCCCATCTACCTGCATGGCATCTCTCCTCAGGCACGCAGATCGAGCGCACCCTGGTGAATTGATAAAACCGATTTCCGGATTTCGAGAGGCCGCCAGCTCTCACCATCGCTACTTGCGTCCCTCTCGCTTCTCCCACCCGTATCCTGGCCTCTCCCTGCACCACCGTCAGACCCGGAGCTGGAAGTCTGAAAATGCGCCAGTTCCAACGACTGGTTGGCCAATGATCGGCTCAAGCTTGCCAAGTCCGCGTGTAATGAATCGCACAAACGCGCATCCGCCGACACCACCGCTCCAACGCGATCGTGGTCCACCATCGCCCGAATCTCGACACGCCCGAAATCCGGCGTATCCCATCCAAACCGCATCTCCTGGTGCGAAAGCCGCGACAGCATTTGACTCGCACCCGGCACAAAACTCTCCGGCAGGCGCCACTCGGCCTCCACAGGACGTGACGTTACGGTCCCGCTTGGCACGGGTGGTTCATGACTCCGCGCCGATCCCGGAACGTCCCCGCAGGTGATCACCGCGGCTCTCGTGAGGCCAACCGACCTTTCGGCATTCGCATTCTTATGAGGGCCTGACTCAAGCGCGACGGAGTCCACCCTGGTCGCTCCGCTCTGATTTGTTACGTGCCTTTCCAGGTGAGACTCCGTCGTACGTTCGCGGTTCGTCTGCGTGGGCAATGAACTGTCGTCTGTGTTGGCATCGACTTTCGATGCTGCCTTCTTCATTGCGGTCTGCACGGACTGCGGCTTCGAGGTCTTGCGATCTTGTGTCAAAACAGGCTCGCGATATCCCTTTACGGCGGCTTGCTCTCCGCTCGCGCGCTGGCGCACTTGTTCGGCCGCTCGTGCCAAGTCCGCGGTGTTCGCTGTCGGCTTCGGAGTCCCTTCGACGGGTTTCGCAGCGTCTGGATTTGCCGTTCGCTCCGCATCGGTAGCGGTAGTCGTTAAGTCTGCGTTCGCGACATTATCCATGCTCCGTTGTACAGAAACCTGTACGCGCGCCTCCTTAGTCGACGTTAACTCCGGCTTCGGAAACTCCGCACCCATCTCCTGCCTTTGATAGTTGTCCTCGCTTGAGTCCCTGACTTCGAGGGCCGGGGAACTGGCACCCCCCGGTTTCGTACCCTTGTTCATCAATCTTTCTGCAACCTTCTCGTCAGATCTCGCTGGGTCGGTGTTCTGCGCCTCTTCCGCCCCCCGAGGTTTCGTTATAGGGTTCGCCTCGGAAACCAACGGCTCACGTTCCACAGCGCACTGGTTCGAATCGGTGGGGGCGGCTGATTCAGCGCACTTATAGGATCCTCCCCTTCGCAACGTCCCAGTTGCGGTTGTATCCACAGTGGGGGGATGCTTCTCTGCCGTACCGGCAGGAACCGCCACCCGCATTACATCCAGAACTGAGTTTTCTGCGGAGATTATCTGTACTGGCACTGCAACTGGAGTTACCGGGGATGCCACGGATGCCGGCGTACTTTCACCCAGATCTGGTTTCTTCCCCGCGGGTCCTTTCGGCAGTCCTTCTTTGCCCTTCTCGCTAATCTTCTCTGCCGCGAGTTGCACATTATTGCGTTCTCCTGACGGGCGTGACGCAACCTCGGAAAAAACGTCTGCAAACACGGAACCTGGAGAAGTTGGCGCGCTCGTCGCTGAGTTCTCGACTTCCACCGGTGCGGCCTGGATTGTGCCTACCATCGCAAGAACACACTGCAATCGTCAGCCCGTTTCTCGCATGCGACTACAGCCCCACCCTCAACCAACGAAGGCTAAAGCTTTTATCCATCACTGCCGATATTCTTTCGGCACACCGCTTCATCCGTTGTAGGCGTGCCCTGGGCAGCCTCTGCCGAGTAGATAGGCAACGCTTGCCCACTTCGCTGCGCGCGCGTCAGCAGGTATGCCGCATCCAGGTCTCGCTGCTCTCTGCGTATTTCCTGGGTACGAAATATTTCCATCTGCTTTTCGCGGAATTTCTCCAGCACTTCACATTCTTGCCGCGTTGCCAAATACACTTGCTCCTGCTTCCCCGCTGCAGCGTTTGCCTCCTCGGCACGCTGCTTCGCCCGTCTCTCGTGAATCCCTAATACCGCGCAGCACTCCCGGACAAACCTCATCTGCGCCCCCCACGTACCGTTTGGCTGAGCGTTTGAGCTTAGCGACTCTTTTCGCAACAACTCAATCCGCTGCGCATCCTGCTGTGCTTTTGCCTTTCTGAGATTCGCCGTAGCCAATTTCAGTCGCTCCTGCTCATCCCGCAGCCTCCGCAGGTGTAGCAGGGTTGCAAGCGGAAATCGCATTAGAGTGATAAGGCGGAGAGTGCTTGAATGGTCTCCGTGATCGACGGAAGTTCATCCTTCGACTGTCGCAGGAACTTCATGATCCCCGGGTAAGCGGCAATAGCGAGGTCCAGTTCCGGATCGCTCCCTGTTTGATACGCCCCAACGCGCAGCAGGTCTTCCGAGCGCTGATAAAGCGCCAGCACGCGCCGTACCTGTCCAGCGTGCGCCAGATGGTCTGCCGCGCAAACAGCGGGCATCAGTCGGCTCAAGCTTTCGGAAATCGAAATCGGCGGATAGTGGTTCGCATTCGCCAGTTTGCGGTCCAGCATTACGTGCCCATCCAGTAGCGACCGTACCGCATCGACAATCGGGTCCTGCTGATCGTCGCCTTCCATCAGTACGGTGTAGAACCCCGTTATGCTTCCGTTGCTGAAATTCCCGGCACGCTCTACCAATTTTGCCAGCAGGCTGAATACCGATGGCGTGTAGCCCTTCGCCGTCGGTGGCTCGCCGGCGGCCAACCCAATCTCTCGCTGCGCCATGGCGAAGCGCGTCAACGAATCCACGACCAGCAGAACGTTTTTTCCTCGTGCCGCAAAGTACTCCGCAATCGCCGTCGCGGTCGAGGCCGCCCGCAAGCGCAGCAGTGGAGACTCATTCGACGTGCTTGCAACCACCACGGACCGCCGCCGGCCTTCTTCGCCGAGCGTCTCCAAGAATTCGCGCACCTCGCGCCCACGTTCGCCGACCAGCGCCAGCACCGTCAGATCCGCCGAGGTCGCACGCGTCATGATCCCAATCAGCGTCGTCTTTCCTACACCACTGCCGCCGAAGATTCCGATACGTTGTCCTCGCCCGCACGTCAGGAGCGCATCAATCGCACGAACCCCGCATGCGAGCTTTTCGGTTATTGGCCGCCGGGACAATGCCTGGGGCACGCATCCTTGCAACGGAATCGAAGCGGTACCGCGCCCAAGAGGCATACCGTCCAGCGGTTCCCCTCTGGCATCCAGCACTCTGCCCAGCACGTGTTCGCCGACTTCGAAGGCGGGCAAGACTCCACGCGTCACCACCTTATCGCCATAGCGAACACCTTCCGGCGACGTGAGTGGCATCGAAAGTACAAGAGAGCTGCGAAAACCTACGATCTCCCCCGCAATTTCCGCTCCACTGGCAGACTGAATCCAGCACTCCTCGCCCACCGAGCACAGTGGGCCCTCGGAGCAAACAATCGATCCCAAAACCTGCACCACGCGCCCGCTTGATCGTCGCCAGGGAATTCCGTTCAGCCGATCGATCTGCGGCTGAAGAGTTAACAATTCGCTCATTGCACCGCAACCGCAGTTTCCGTGCGCGATTTCCCCGCCGTACCGATGAGTCCTCGCTCAATCTCATCCAGTCGCTCGGTGATATTGAAATCAGTCACGCCCAGAATGGTTTCCACAGCGCATTGCCCAATGCCCAATTCCTCATCTCCAGCGATCTCAAGACCGGGAAAATTTCCAATTTCTTTCGTGAACGCCGCAACCCATGCCGGGACCACACCTTGCGGGACGCGCAACCGGATCTTCGACCCGCGATCGACCCTATTCAAAACCTCCTGCACTGCTGTCTCCAGCAGCACTGGGCGCGTCTCCAATTCCCGTTCGATTACTGTCCGTCCTACGGCCAGCGCCAATCGCACTACCTCGTTCTGCATGTCACGAAAATACTTCGAACGCTCCTGCTGCAAGGTGACCAATGCACGCATGAACTCCGCACGGGCGCCTGTCAGCGCCGTTTCGTACTCACGATGCAACCGCCCCTCGGCCTCGTGCACGCCGCGAATATGCGCCTCCCGCTCCCGTCGCGCCAATTCCCCAGACTGCAGCATGACTGCTTCGTTCCCTTCCGACTGCCACAGCTTCTCCAGCGGACCCATGCCAATCGGCATTCTGCTGTCAAAATGTTCCAGCGATTCAGACCACGAACTCATCTTCGCCCTCCGTCCTCAGAATCAGTTTGCCCTGCGACTCCAATTGTCTTGCCACTCCGACACATTCCTGCTGTGCCTTGGCCACATCGCGCGACCTTACCGGCCCCAGCACATCCATGTCTTCTTTCAACATCTCCACCGCCCGCGACGACATGGTTTTGAAAATGTGATTTTTCAGCTCCTCCGCCGCCCCCTTCAGCGCCAGCGACAACGTTTTCTTGTCGAGGTGAGATAGCAACTCGCGAATCCCGGCCTCCGGCACACTCAGAAGGTCGTCGAACGTAAACATCAGGTTGCGGATGCTCGACGCCAGCTTTGGATCGTCCTGCTCAATGTTCTCCAGGATCACTTTGCAGGCCGAGGGCTCCAGTCGGTTCAACAAGTCCGCCACTCCCTTGAAGCCTGCATACGCGCGCCGGCTCTGCTCGCCTAACGCCTGCAATTTCCGGTGCAGAATCATCGAAACCTTCTGCGCCATCTCGGGCGAGAACTGCCGCAAATTCGCCAGCCTCGTTACTGCCTCCGCCCGCGTCTTTTCTGGCAGTTTCATCAACAACATGGATCCCTGCCTCGAATCCAGGTGCGCCAGAATCAGCGCAATCGTCTGCGGATGCTCCGACTCAAGGAATTTTGCCAGCTGCTGGGGATCCGCCTTCTGCAGCGAATCCAGCTTGCTCGTACTCAACTCCTGTGCCCGCGAAACCTGCTCGAGAAGCTCCTTCGCACCTTCTTCCCCGAACGCTTTCACCAGCAGCTTCGTCGCGTACTCCGCGCCGCCCTGCGCCATGTAATCCTGCGTGAGCATCAACTGGTGATACTCGCGCAGCACCCTTTCCACCATGTCTGGCGGAATGACTTTCAACTCCGCGATCTCCTGCGTAATTTGCTGAAGATCGCGCTCACCGAAATGCTGGTAGACCGTGCTGGCTGCCTCCTCGCCCAGGGCAACCAGCAGAATCGCCGCCTTCCTGATCCCAGTCAGTTGGTGAGGCTGGGCGTTCACTTAGCAGCTCCATCGCGAATCCAGGTTTGCAACAATCGGCTCGTCGACACCGGCTCCGCCTTGACCTTGTTCAGTACCTGCCGCTTCAACCGCATCGAATCCGGAGTCTCCGCTTCAACCTCCAGCGTATTCTGGGCTCCCGGAGTGCCACCCTCGATCGTGGTCGACTTCGCCGCGGCTTTCAATCGTGTCCGCTGCGCCATTTCGTGAAACGACAACACGAGTTGCTTCTTTAGCGGCCGCAGGAACATCAGGTATACCGCCATGAATATCGCGCCCAGCGCCGCAATACGAAGCACACCCGACCACTGCTGCACGATCGTCTGCACCCGCTGCGGAACCGATGGCGCGAGTGGTACCTCCACGGGTTCCACCTGGAACGAGAGGCTCTCCACCGTCAGCACATCGCCGCGCGAGGTATCCAGTCCCAACGATGCCCGCGCCAACTCCTCAATCTGCTTCAATTCTCCCGGTGTCCGTTTCCGGCGTGTCTCTGTAATCTGTCCGTTACTTGTCCTCTTTTCAATTGCGTCGTCGACCAGCACCGCCGCCGTAATCCTGCGTACTCGGCCAGCCGGAACCAGCGTGTGCCTCACCGTCTTGTTCACCGCATAGGTGCTACTCTCGGATTTCGAACTCTGCGAATCATCCGCCACCACCGCCTTTGCCGCTCCCGGACTGCCCGCTCCCGGCACATTGCTCGCCGTTCCCGGGATACCCATGGGCGCCGACGACCCTACGCGCTCTTCGCTTTTCTGCACCGCAAGCGCTACCGTCGTAGCGGGATCGTACGTCTCCTGTGTCTCCTCGCCTGAGGTGATGTCCCGATCCATATGGACCGTCGCTCGCACGCGGCCGCGTCCTGCAACCGGTTCCAGCGTTTGCACCAGCTTCGCTGCGAGCTGGTCCTCGGATCTCATCGCTTGCGATGACGGATCGCGTTCATTCCGATCGTCCAACGGGCGATTCGTGTCTGCATCAATGACTGCCACATTTTCCGGACGCAATCTCTCGACCGCTCCTGCCACAAGGTTTGCGATCGCCATCTGCGCCTGAGCGTCCAATCCGCTGCGCAACCGCAATACCACTGACGCCTTTGCCGGCTGCTCCCGGTCCACGAATACGGAATCCTCCGGCATCACCAGGTGCACCCGGACCGCCTGGACTCCCCGCAGCGTCTGAATCGTCCTCTCCAGTTCGCCCTCGAGCGCTCTCTGATAATTCACTTTCTCGCTGAAGTCGCTGCCTGCCCAATTCATTTTGTCGAACAATTCAAATCCCAAGCGTCCGCTGCGTGGTACGCCCTGCGATGCGGTTTCGAATCTCGCGCGGTCGAGTTCATCCGCCTCGATCAGCACCGAGCGCCCATCCTGCGAAATCTCGTACTTCATGTTTTTCGCTGCCAGTTGCGACGCCAGCGCCTGCGCGTCCTGCGGTTCCATTCCCGACATCAGCGGCTTCATCTCCGGTTTCGCCATCAGTCGCACGAACCCAAACAGCGTCGCCGCTACTGCCACTGCGGCAATCGCCATCAGCGCTTTCTGTCGCGCCGTCAGTTCGCGCACGAACTGCACTACCTGCCCAAGTCCCTGGCTCAACGAATTGGCGGCTTCAGCCATTGCTTATCTCAGAACTGCCCGAGTCCCACGTCTGGCGTGACTAGCCGACATGGGTATAGCGCAAAACTCTAGAACTGCATGCGCGCCACTTCCTGGTATGCGCTCACGATCTTGTTCCTCACCTGCATCATCAGTTGGAATGACAAATCCGCCTTCTCCACCGCGATCATCGCTCCATGAATGTCCTGTCCATTACCGTCCAGCAGCGCCTGCACCTTCTGGTCCGCGTCGGACTGTAATTCCTGAACTTTCCCCATCGCATCTTCCAGCGTCGAAGAAAATCCACCGTCCTTCCCGGACGTCTCCGGCGAGAGCGGCACTTGCGTGTTCAGCGACGGCAATCCCTGAATCGGATTCATTCACGACTCCCTTCTCAATACCCCACATCTGCGTAGTGAGCAGATGTGACCTGCCTTTCGTATCACCGCACCAGGTCCATCGAACTCTGGATCATCTGCTTGCTCGCGTTCACCGCGGCGGCGCTCGCCTCGTATGAGCGCACCGCGCTCATCAGGTCCACCATCTCGGTTGCGGGGTTCATGTTCGGATACGCGACATATCCTTCCGCATTTGCGTCCGGATGTCCGGGTTCATACCGCAGCACCGGCGGAGTGGTGTCTTCCACTACCTGCCGCACCTCAACCCCGCGCATCGACGCAACTTGCGGGAATCCCGCATTGCCCAGCGCCAATTGAAACCGTGGCGTCCGCGATCCAAACACGACGAGTTTCCGCCTGTACGGGCCGCCTTCGTCGGTTCGCGTCGTTTCCGCATTGGCTAGATTCGCTGTCGCCACTTCCGCTCGCACTCGCTGCGCCGCCAATGCCGACGCGCTGAGTTCCATCACGCCAAACAAATTCATGAGCCGCCTCCACCCTGGATCGCCGTCTGCAATCTTCGGAACTCTACCCGCAACAACTCGACGCCCGTCCGGAATTTCAACTGCGTCTCCGCCATCAGCAATCCCTCGCGCTCCAGGCTCACATTATTTCCATCCGGACGCTGCAACAGCCCCTGGACCTCGCGCGCGTGAAACGACGCCTCTTCCTGCCCCGCCGCGTTCGCCAGATGCGTGCGGAAATCTGCATCCACCGTGCGATATCCCGGCGTATCGACATTGGCTACGTTCTGCGCGATCACCATCTGGCGGTATGCCGCCCGGTCCAGCGCGTGCGAAATTGCCTGGATATTCGGAGTGTCGAGAAAACTCATGCATACCTCCTTGGCGGCAGCCCGTAATCACGAATTTTGTTTCGAATCGTTCGCAGGCTCACGCCCATCAACTCCGCCGCACGGGTCCGGTTGCCATCTGTAGCTCGCAGCGTTACCTCAAGCAGGTGGCGCTCAGCGTCGCGCAATGAAACTCCCGGCGCGATCCGCGGCATTGCCTTTTCTTGCCGATCAATCGTCTCAAGGAAATCCGGCCCGACTTCGTCTTTTGTGCATAACACCGCGATCCGTCGCATCAGGTTCGCCAGTTCGCGAACATTTCCCGGCCACGAATGTCGCCGCAGGCCCTCCACAAATCCCTCGGACAATCTCGGCCTGGGCTCAGGTCGAAAACTCTTCAGGAAATGTTCCGCCAACAACGGAACGTCCTCACCCCGATCCTTCAGCGACGGCAGAGTCAGCGGAATAACATTCAGCCGATAGTACAAATCGAGCCGGAATGCGCCCTCCTCGACCCTCTCCAGCAGCGACCGGTTTGTCGTCGCGATCACGCGAATGTCCACCTTTTGCGGACATGACTCCCCGAGGCGTTTTACTTCGCGCTCCTGCAAAGCCCTCAACAACTTCGGTTGCAGCGCCAGCGGCATTTCTCCTATCTCGTCCAGCAACAGCGTTCCACCATCCGCCGCTGCCATACTTCCAATTCGCGAGGCCAGCGCACCAGTGAACGCACCCTTTATGTGCCCGAACAACTCGCTCTCCAGCAAACTTTCCGGAACCGCCGCGCAATTGACTGCCACAAAAGGCTGGCACCGTCTCGCGCTCTCGTGGTGAATCAACCGCGCCAGCAGTTCCTTCCCGGTTCCACTCTCCGCTTCAATCAGGATGTCGGCATCACTCGTCGCCGCCTGCCGCGCCTTCTCAATTGCATCGAGTAGGACCGGGCTTTGCCCGACAATTGCTATTTGTCGCGCATCCTGTACTCGTGCCGGGCCGCCACCGTTCAGAACGCGCTTGGCCGCCTCGCGCAGTTGCGCAAATGGAACAGGCTTCTGCAGGTAATCGAATGCCCCATCGCGCATCGCCTCCACCGCTTGCGAAACATTCCCGAACGCGGTGAGCAGGAGGATCGAAGTGCCCGGAACTCTCGATTTCAGTTCTCGCATCAACTCGATCCCGTTTCCGTCCGGCAATCGCACGTCGCTGATCACCAGTTTCGGAGTCAACTCCGCCAACTCGCGCGCTCGCCCGCAGGTCTCTGCGCACAGCACCTGCCAGCCATCCCGTCGCAGGGACTCCGCCAGTCCCGCACGTACCGCGCAATCGTCCTCTACTACGAGAACGCGATCAGCGACCGAGATTTTTGCGGACGAAGTCACAGCGCCGGAAGCTCCACGATGAACTTCGATCCCCTGCCAACCACAGTGTCCACCAGGATCCTTCCGCCATGCTGATCGACGATCTTTTTGCACACGGCGAGCCCCAGTCCCACGCTGCCCGGCCGCGTTGTGAAGCCGGGTTCGAAGATTCGAGCCCGATGCTCCGGCGAGATGCCGCGCCCGAAATCTTGGACCATAACTCGCACACACTTTTCAAGACGATCAGCGCCTTCGATTTGCTCTACTGAGAAGTTGACCTGCCCGCCGGGTTGGCTCACATGCAAGGCGTTGAGCGTCAGGTTGAGGAATAACTGCTGCAACCGTGACAGATCTGCCGCAACGGTCGCCCCCTCGCTCCGATCCTCATACGCCAGTTGCACAGAGTTCTGGTTAGCGACGGGCGCCAGAAATTGAACCGTCGATGCCAGCACATTTCCGACCTGCAGCGTCGACATAGCTCCCGTCCCCGTCGTTTCGTGAATCCGGAGGACGTTGTTCGTCAGCATGGCTAGCGTTCGCAAACCGGCCTGCAACTGCTCCACCCACCCTCGTGCGTCCTGCTCCAGATCCCCGCATTCCAGCAGAAGTTCGGTAAACAGTTCCATCGATGCCAGGGGATTTCGCACCTCGTGTGCCAGGAGAGCCGAGTACTCGCCCAGAGCTTTCGCCTGCCGCACCCGCTCGCGCTCCGCGTCCAATTCACCCTGTTTGCGTCTCAACTCGTCCCGCAGCCTGGTCACTTCCTCACGCAATCGCAGATAGCTGCGCTCCAGCGAAATCGCGGTCTCCGAGAATTTTGCGAACGCGTCCTGCAACTGCTCCCGGGTTTCACTTGCCGCCACCACCGGCGGCATTGCCGGAATAGCTAGATCGGTACTGGGCAACATATGCCTATCTCCAAATGCACGAACCGTGCCAACTTTCACAAAGGGAATGTTAGAAACCTCTAGGGTTCAGCTCTGCGACGCCGACCTCCGACTTTTCGTCCCACAAAATGCTCGCCCGTTCCATACAGTGCCGAAGCTCACGCACATTTCCTCGCCAGGGTTGCTCCGCGATCCACCGCATCGCCTCTCCACCCAAACGCGCGTTTGCGCCGCAGAACCGTCGGAGGAAGTACTTCGCCAAGAGAACCGCATCTCCGCCCCGCTCCCGCAACGGCGGTAACTCGATCGGAAAGACCGACAACCTGTAGTAGAGATCCTCGCGAAACAGCTTCTCCGCCACGCGGAGCGTCAGGTTTGCGTTCGTCGAAGCGACCACCCGCACATCAACATGCAACGACTCCGAACTTCCCAAGCGCTGCACTTCACCGTTTTCCAGGAACCGCAGCAACTTGGCCTGTAGCCCTATCGGCATGTCGCCGATCTCATCCAGCAATAGGGTTCCGCCCTGCGCGGCCTGCACTCGTCCCACCCGCGATTGCACCGCTCCCGTGAACGCCCCGCGTGTGTGTCCGAACAACTCCGCTTCAAGCAGAGCCTCCGGAATTGCCGCGCAATTCACAATCACCAGCGGTCGCGAGGCCCTTGCGCTCGACTCGTGAATCGCGCGCGCAATTACTTCCTTTCCCGTTCCCGTCTCTCCCGTCAGCAGAACCGACGTGTTCTTGCGCGCCACCAGGCGAACCAGGCTCACCACCCGCTGCATCTGCGGAGAGTTCCCAATCACCCCGGGTAGCGCGCCGTCCGATTCCTCTGGATCGTTGACAATCCACGGAGCCCCGCCAACGTCTCGGTGCGATTTACTCCATCCCGCCGCCGCACTCTGATTCGCCGAATCCAGTGGGACAACTTCAACCGCCGGAAAACGCGAATTAATCAGTTCCTTCAGTTCCTCAGCGTCCAGGTCCCAAAGACACCGGTCCAGAAACAGAACCTGGCAGGCGCCTGTTTCCAACTTGCTGAGCGCGTCCGCGCCGCCTACGGCTTCGCCGATCAGTCGCGCATCGGTCTGCAGGTCATTAATCACCTGCCTTCTGAAGTTGTCATTGGAACTCGCCACCAGAATCGTCGGCGGTTCGGGAAACAGGCTGCCGGTGCTCGTGATCATGTCCCGAAACTAACGCGGGAAGATTAGAAGGAAGATAGGAAAGGATTAGAGTTTTCTCAGAATCCTAAAGTTTTCAGCCGCTCCGTCCGATACGCTTTCCCCTAGATCGCTGCCCCTGGAAAAGAAAACAAGAACGCAGTGTAGTTCTGCAGAAATACTTGCCAAGCGGATCCCCCAGCCGCACCCACCATCCTCGCCACAATTTCTGATGCCCCACCCGGCTCAGATGCACGTAAATCCATACTGCTGATCGTTCCCGGCAACGGCGCGCGATCTTCGCCGATATAGCAGACCGCATCGCGCCCACAGCGGTACGTTGCCAGCAAAAGCCTTTTCCGATCTCGCAACCGGTACAGCGCGAGGTCCACCGCGACAAACAGAGCCCGTGAAATCCGCTCCGGGTCGGCACAAATCATCGCAGCCTCCCCGGTTGCAACCAACATTGTCCTGCCACAACTGTCGATTACTGGCTCGAAATCGGCCGCAACCGCGCGCACTGTTTCGGACAAATCCATCCGCACAGCTTTGCTGGCGCTTTCCGCGTCGAGTAGTTGCCGCTCCGACGACACAATTTTCAGCAATCGATCCGTGAGGACGGCTGCCTGGTTCAGCGCTTCCTGCAATTGCTCCTCTGTGGCCTTCCTCCTCAAGGCAAGGTCCAGGGAGCAGCGAAGCGCCGTCAAAGGCTGCCCGAGGTCATGCAGCAGGTCGTCGATGACCGCCTGCACGTATGCGCAGTTCACCACTAATCCCGGCGGCCTACCCCGTTTCCCGCAATTCATAACCCACACCTCGAATCGTGTGAATCAGCTTCGGCGAGAACGGGCCGTCCACCTTTTTGCGGAGGTAATTTATATATACGTCCACGACGTTGGTCGAAGTATCGAACCCAATATTCCACACATGCTCCACGATCATCGTTCGCGTAATGCGTCGTCCAGCGTTGCGCATCAGGTACTCCAAGAGGGCGAACTCTTTTGAGGTCAGTTCAATCTTTTGCCCTGCCCGCTCGACTCGCCGCTCCACTCGATCCAGTGCCAAGTCCGCAACCCGCAGTAGCGACGGTGCCGAAGTTCGTCCACGCCGCAGAATCGCGCGCACCCGCGCCGACAATTCGCTGAACGAAAACGGCTTGCTCAAGTAGTCATCTGCACCCGTATCCAATCCCTGGACGCGGTCTTCAATCCGGCTTCTCGACGTGAGTACCAAAACAGGCAAATTCGGCTTCAGCGGCCGGATATACCTCAACACCTCGATCCCATCCATTTTGGGCAGATTCAAATCCAGGACTGCCAGGTCGTAGTCGGTCTCGCGCAGCATAAAGCGCGCCTGCTCGCCGTCATTCGCGACATCCACGGCGTAGTGCTCCGACTCCAGACCCTTCCGCAGGAACGAGCACAGCGGCAAATCGTCTTCCACAACCAGTATTCGCATCTAGTCGAAATTCTGGGTGGGGCCATGCGCCGCGTCAATCTACTCGCTGGTTACTCCTACATTTGCTTTCCCATTTTGGAATTGCTGCAGGTCTCCCATCACCTTATCCATCAGGACTCGCAGGTCTTCCCACCGAAACGGTTTCTGCAGGAACGCCGCGTCGGCTGCCAAAATACCGCGCTCGCACAGCACCATCCTTGGGTAGCCCGAGATATAGATGACCTTCGCCTCAGGATGCTCGATTCCGAAATAACCTTGGATATCCATGCCATCCGCTCCCGGCATCGTGACATCGCTGATGATTAGGCTGATTTTCCGCTGTTCCTGCTTACAGATTTGCAACGCTTCGCCGCCGCTCCGGGCACTTAGAACTCCGTACCCATGAGTTCGCAGCAACTCCTCGACTAATTGCCTGGAATCTAGCTCATCATCAATAACCAAGACGCACGCACCGGAAATCTCTGTTTCTACCGCCTCGACTTCCTCCGATACCCTATCCGCTCTCGGAAAGTAAACCTTGAATGACGTCCCTTCCCCGGGTTCGCTATACACATACACAGCCCCACCTGCCTGCTCAACGATCCCGTAGACAGTGGACAGTCCCAATCCCGTACCTTTTCCCGCAGCTTTCGTCGTAAAGAACGGCTCGAAAATTCGTGACAAAACCTCGCGTGACATACCGCAACCCGTGTCTGTGAAACTCAGCATCACGTAATCGCCCGGGGCCACCTTCAGGTGCGTGCGAGCGTAACTTTCATCAAGCTTTACGTTCCTGGTCTCAAGCGTAATCGTTCCTCCGTTCGGCATTGCATCCCGCGCGTTCACCGCCAGGTTCAGCAGTATCTGTCCCACCTGTCCCGCATCCGCCATGATGGTTCCCAGTTCCTCGTCCAGCAAGGTCGTCAACTGGATGTCTTCGCCTATCAGTTTCTGGAGCAGCTTCCCCATTTCCCGCACAGTACTGTTGATATTGATCTCGCGCGACTTGACGACCTGGCCCCGACTGAACGCCAGCAGCTGCTGCGTCGTCATCGTGGCCCTCTCCGAAGCATTCAGGATGTTGTCCACGTAACGGCGATACTCGCTTTCCGGTGGCAATCTCAGTTTGAGCAATTCTCCATAACCTCTTATGGCCGTCAGTAGGTTGTTAAAGTCATGCGCGATTCCCCCGGCCAATAGTCCGACGGCTTCCATCTTCTGGGCCTGCTCTAATTGCTGTTGTAACCGTTTTCTCTCCGTCACATCCCGCACAACTGCCAGATGTATCCCCGGCAGCACATGCGCCTTGGCCGTGTACTCAAGGTGCTGCGGTTTACCGTCGCGCAGCTGAATCTCGCCTGTAGCCATGCTGGTGTTCGGGTCCAGCACCATCTGCAGTAACTCTCTTGCTGCTTTTGTGTCTTCGCTGAATACGCCGACTTCCCGACCTACGATTTCTTCCCTCGCTCGTCCCATAATCCTGCAGGCTGCTGGATTAACCTCAACGTACCGCAGTTCATCATCCAGGATGATCATTCCCTCCGAAGCCGCCTCGAAGATTGCCTGCCATTTCTGGGTGCTATCCGCCAATACCTCACCGGAACCTTTCCGATTCTCCATGTTCCTGCCCATAGCAATGTCACTCCTGCTTCTCAGCCTAACCACGGTCGCAGGCGCCTCGCAGGAATTTCTTTCCTGTTCCGTTTTCATCTCCCATTTTGAAACCGTTCCTTGGTAGAACTAAGGTGCTCTGTGCAGAGGATTACTACCTCTGTTCGATTGTTTCGGTCTACCGCCCGCCCTAACCTCATAACGCACTCGATAACCTCCGCGCGGATAGCCTGGATGCAATCTCCTCCCAAAAAGAATCGGCGTATGCTTTGGCGTCGCCTGTTCGAACTGGCGCGTCCCAATGCCCCCCATCTGACCGGCATCGTTCTGCTGAGCCTGCTCGCAACTCCGCTGGCTCTCCTCATGCCGCTCCCTCTTAAAATCGCCATTGATAGCGTCCTCGGCAATCAGGCCCTGCCCAACTGGCTGCGTGCCATGGTTCCCGCTTCTTTCGAGGCCAGCAAGCGGTCGGAACTTTTCCTTGCCGGTGCCCTCCTGCTTGCAATCGCCCTTCTGGCCAGCCTGCAGTCTCTCGCCAGTTGGCTACTGCAAACCTACACCGGCGAAAAACTCGTCCACGACCTGCGCGGGCAACTCCTATGGCACGTCCAGCGCGTCGGGTTGGCCTTCCACGACCGCCGTGGGCCAAGCGATACCAGTTACCGCATCCAGCATGACGCCCCTGCCGTCCAGAACATCCTCATTCAAGGTCTCGTACCCATCGTCACCTCTGCCTTCGGCTTTCTCGCGATGCTCTATGTCACAGCGCGCATCAACGGGACTCTTTCCCTCATCGCCCTTTCCCTCTCGCCGGTTCTCTTCGTGCTCGCGCGTCACTCCAGCCGCAAAGTACGTGCCGGTTACGACGAGGTCAAGCAACTCGACAGTTCCGCCATGCTGGTAATGCACGAGGCCCTGGCTTCCGTGCGTGCCGTCAAAGCCTTTGGCCAGGAGAACTACGAGGACGAGCTCTTTCGCCGCAAGTCCCGCATGAGAATGAAGGAGCAGGTCCGGCTCGCCTCCATCCAGGCCGGATTCCACGTTGTTGTTGGCATCACTATCGCACTGGGAACCGCTGCCGCCCTCATCATCGGCGTCTCGCAGGTGATGGAAAACCGGATTACCGTGGGAGACCTCTTGCTGGTCATGGCTTACATGGCGCAACTCTACGAACCTCTGCGTACGGTCAGCGGCAAGATCCCCGAGTTGCAATCATCTTTGGTCAGCGCGCAGCGCGCTTTGTCCCTGCTCGACGAGTCGCCTGAAGCCGTCAACATCGGTGAAACGATCCCCTCGCACCGCATCAAGGGAAGCATCGAATTCCAGCATGTCTCGTTTCAATACACGCAGGGCTGTCGGGTTCTTGATGACATCAGTTTCCAAATTCCTGCCGGCTCCTCGGTCGGAATCGTCGGTCCCAGCGGCTCCGGCAAAAGTACTCTTCTCAACCTGCTCACCCGGTTCTACGAACCGATCTCGGGACAAATTCTTCTCGACGGCCTCGACCTTCGCAACTACCGCCTCTCCGACCTGCGTGCCCAGTTCTCCATCGTCATGCAGGAGCCAATGCTTTTCTCAACCACCGTAGCCGGCAACATCGCCTACGCACGTCCCAACGCAAGTCGTGCCGAAATCATCGATGCCGCGAAGAAAGCCAACGCTCATGCGTTTATTGAGCGCCTGCCGCACGGATATGACACACCCATTGGCGAAGCGTCTGCCAGTCTCTCTGGGGGAGAGCGTCAGCGCATCGCCATCGCCCGCGCATTTCTCAAGGATGCTCCCCTCGTCATCATGGACGAGCCCACCAGCGCGGTCGACATCAGGACAGAAACCATGATCATGGAAGCGGTTGAGAAATTAATGCACGAGCGCACTACCATCGTGATTGCTCATCGCCTCAGCACGCTCGAAAAATGCGATATTGTCCTCGTGATGCGTCAGGGCCGTCTGAACATGATCACGGCCGATCTCAGCGAAGCCAGGGCACACCTCATGCAGACAGAAAAAAGCGCCGCTCAGGCGGCGTCCTCCTCCGGTCCGAAACTCGTGGGCCAACCAGGTTTTATTGCCCCTTCCCAAAAATGATCGAGACGAGATTCCTGGACAAGAACTTTATGCGAAACCACTCCTTCGCCGTCCCAGGCTTGCCTGTCTAAAATCCGGCTCCCGCACCCGTTTGCACATCTCGTCAAAGTGCTTGGTGCCTCGCAGAATGTCCAAATGAGGATCCACCCCGAGGAACAATGTTTTCTGAAATCTCTCCTGGCACGCTCTTTCGAGCCAGCGTACCGCGCCATTCACATCGCCCAGGCCCAATCGCACCAGCGCAATCTGGTATGCAGGTTGCGGAGCGTGGTCCTGTCCGGTTTCTAATCTTCGTAAAATTGGCTCAACATTCGCGGTCTTGCCCGCCTGCGCATATGCGTGCGCGAGATGTGCGTCCATAACTGCTGCCTCGCCATTCGCGTACTTCGCTCCTGTTTCAAACTGCAGCAATGCGTCACCAAACCGCCTTTGTGCCAGATAGGCGCTACCCAACAATGCCCTCGCTGCGCAGTTCGCTGAATCCATTTCCAGCGTTCGCCGTGCCACTCGAATCGTCTCATCGAAACGGCGCGCGTAATAACATGCCATCGCGTAGTTAGCGGCCATGAGACTCGAAAGCGGATCGAGGGAATACCCCTGCTCCATCGCCGAAACCGCTTCATCCACTCTGCCCCGCGACAAGAGCAAGTGCCCATAGCCTGCGTAGCCAAACGCGTAGCTCGAATTCAATTGCAAAGCGCGTTCGAACAATCGCGTCGAGTTCGCCCAGTCATGGTCCAGTGCAAGTTTCGCCCATGCTTGAGCCACCAACGCCTGCGGCAGATCGGCACTCAGTTCCAGTGCTCTTTCTGCTGCGGCCAGTGCCGCCTGGTAAGCAGGGCGCGGCACCACTAGATCGTGAGCGGCAAGCATGATCCAGACGTTCGCGGCACCGACGTGAGCTTGGGCGAATTCCGGCTCGCGTTCGCACAGCCGCTGGTACGCCGCCAGGGCTACTCCCAGGTTCGAACCCGTTCTCCGGAACCACAACTGCTGCGCAGAGAAATACTCCCGAGCCCTCTTCGCCTTCAGCTTCCACCACGGTCCCGGCGAAGAGTGTTTCGGCGACACTCCCGGCAGTATCGCTTGTACAACTCGCCCTGCCACATCGTCCAGTATCTCCGGCAAACCCGCGCGTTCCGTTTTGCTCTCCCAAAGCACTCTTTCTTCGGGCAGTTCGAGGAGCCGCACTCCGGCCGAAAATCGTTCCTTTTGCTGTGCGATGCTTCCCTTCAGAACGTACTGAACCCCCAGGTGGTGTCCAATTGCTCGCGCAGAGACATGGGTCCCGCAATAGCCTTGCACAGACGTTGGCGCGACGACCTTCAACCGTGGATGTAAACTCCCCAGCATCGAGATCAACTCGCCCGCAAAACCATTTCCAAGAGCCTCTTCTTCGTTCTCTTCCACCTGCAACGGAATCACTGCTATCCGGGATAGTTGCTCCTCTTTCGTCTCCTCACACTGCGACCACGCAAGCACCTCGACCGGGTGGACAAACCTGTATCCGTCACTGCCAACCGTTTCGAAATACATTGGGGTTGCGAACTCATCCTTGAGCGCAATACGCACCTTGCGCGCCGCTGCATTCAAGCCTTGGTTAACCTGGACATAGATGTCGGGCCACAGTACATGCGACATCTCCTCGCGCGTCACCAACGAGCCCTGGTGCTGGAGAAGCATCACCAGAAATTGGAAGGGTTTGCTCTGGAGAGATACAGGCTCGCCGTGCTCGAAAACCTCTTCGGTAGTAACGTCGAGTTCAAACGGCCCAAACCGAAATCGAATTGGCCTTGCTGTGTCCATCACTGTGGCCCCGGTTCAGGCCACAGTAACAGTCAATTCCCACTTTTTTTCGACAAGCTGCTTTTTGTTCCGTTTCCGGAACAAAAAGGGCGCATCCTCTATATATGTCACGGAGCGCCCCTTAGTCCCTTCTGGTCTAGACTAAATGCCACCGAATCAACAGCTTACGGTTTCGAATACAGGTCAATAACCCTGTCTATGGCACCTTGGCACACTTTGCAGAAGTAATTCGTCCGGGTAAACATGATGCAATTCACCTCCGGCCGGTAGTACCCCCTCGCCTCATAGTTCGCCCCCTCGAATGCACCGACTTTCCCGGCATACTTCTCCTCCGCGAACATCTTGTCCTCGTGCGCCTTCTCTTCCTTGAAGAGCGCATCCATCTCCGACTCCGGCCGGTTTTCCTTCCGCAATTCCCGCCGGCGCTTCTGGATATCCCGCTCGTAATTCTCAAACTCCGTCTTGCTCCACGGCGTCGGAATCGGCACCCCATGCGTCACATAACTCTTCCACTTCAGCAACTCCGGATTCAACAACGCCGTCGCATTCGGCTCCCAAGGCTCCACCTTTTCCGTCGGCGACTCATATGCCACATCGGATGTGTAGTACTCATCCGCCAGTCCCGCGAAATGATGCCCGAACTCGTGCACAAACACATAAGGTGCCCATAAGCTGTCCGCCGCCACCGTACTGTACAAATTGAAGATTCCGCCACCTCCATATGTATTGTTGTTCGCCAATATTTCCACAAATTCATATGGCGCCCACGACGCAACCTCGCGGAACTTCTTGTTCTCGAAAGTGAGCACGTATCGCTCGGAACCGAACGCGTCATAGCTCGCCCCGATCGCCGTCCGGTGATGCACACCCGTGGAAGGCCGCGAAATCCCCGAGTCCTGCGACGCCGCGCAAATCGCCCACACGTTGAAATCCGTTCGCCGCGACTTGAACGGCTCCGTCGCGAACAGAATCTCTGTCAACCGATGCGCGTCCTTCTCGCACTTCCCGCGCTCCGCCGCCGTGTACCCGTCCCCAAGAATCAGGAAATCGACCTTATTCGCCGGGTCGCCATGCTTCTCAATCTCGACCACTGCCCCAACCTCGGGCGGTTTCGCCGTGTTCACGAACATGTTTTTCGGATCGATATTCAGCGACCAGACCTCGCGGAAAGTATTCTCCTTGTCTCGCTTCTTCAAGATGATCTGCACCGGTTTCTCCGGCGCCGGGAATCGCAGCGACTCGCTAAAGGTGCGATTCATCTTCTTCGCCTCGTCTGTCGTCTCCCACTCGCCATAAATCGACGAGAACCCACGCGAATACAGCAAATTGTTCGTCGCCCGATCCCGCACCTCGAAGTAATACTTCCCGAGGTTCGTATCATCGATCGGCTTGTCCGGATTTCCCGGCCACGGCAGCGGCTCAATTACCACCTCATCCAGGCTGAACATCTCCGTCGAGCTATTTCCCGTGTGGTAGTAGTCCACCCGCATAGTCCGGGGCGTCGCCGCCACCGCGCACGTAGCAAAAAACAAAAACGCCAGTATCAGTGCTTTTCTCATGCCCCGCATTGTAGATGTCGATCTTCAGAACTGCCACGCAATGTTTTCGCAGGCGAGCGCAAAGTCGCATCGTCATTGCTTTTGTAGTTTGCTTCGGGGTTTCGGTTTTCGTTTTGCCGTTTTCCGGTTTTGCCGTTCGCCTTCTTCTGTTCTTCGGTTTCGCGCCGTACAATCATTCCGCCATGATTCCCACCACCTACCGCCTGCTCCTGATCTCCAGTTCCACGGTCGCCGGTACCGGCTATCTTGACCATGCAGAATCCGAAATCCGCGATCACTTCCGCGGGGTCGACCGGGTTCTTTTCGTACCGTATGCCCTCGCCGACTACGAAGCGTATTTTTCCAAAGCCCGCGAGCGCTTCATCCTGATGGGCCTTGACCTGACTTCAATCCACACCGCCGCCAACTCTTGCCGCGCGGTTTCCGATGCCCAAGCTATCTTTATCGGCGGCGGCAACACCTTCCGCCTCCTCAAAGCCCTTTACGACCTGCAACTCCTCGATCCCATCCGCGAACGCGTTGTCGCAGGCATGCCCTACATGGGCGCCAGCGCCGGATCGAACGTCGCCGGCCCCACAATCCGCACAACCAACGACATGCCAATAGTCGAACCACCATCGCTCGCCGCGCTTAACCTTTTTCCTTACCAGATCAATCCGCACTACCTCGACCCCGACCCGGCCTCCACCCATATGGGCGAGACCCGCGAGGAACGCCTGTTGCAATATCTGGAGGAAAACGAAACCCCGGTCGTTGCGATCCGTGAAGGGAGTTACCTGCGTGTGCAGAACGGCGAAATCTGGCTCAAGGGCCGCGCCGCCCGCATCTTCCGCCGTGGCCAACAACCCTACGAAATCAACCCGCCCGCGACGATAGAGTTATAGGAGCACCGGCGACGCGCCCGCCACGATGCCCGTCTTAATGTTGGCCCAGACGCCCTCATCGGGATCCACGCGAACCGCGTTGGTGGTGGTCGTCAGGGCAGGCGAGCAAACTCGCCGGGCTGTTGTTGTCACCCTTGCATTTCTGTTCTTCATATCGCCCGGTCCGCGGTCGTTTGGGTGATCTAGATTCTCGCTAAAGCCTGCACCCATCCGGTCGTGAGCACCCTCCACGGTCCCCAGAAGTACAGCAGTGAGGCAACGAACATCGCTGTCAGCAGAGCCGTTGCTCCGATCGCGAAGGGACGCATCAGTCGCCCGCGCCACCAATCCCACCCAGCCATAAGCAGGATCAACAGCACATTTCCATAAAACATGTAGAAGAACCAGGGAATCGCGGATGTTGGCTGGGGAACGAGATTCCCTGTGAACCGCGCGAATCCCGGGTCGGCCAGCGCGACCGTAGAAAGTATCATCATTCTCCGGTGTGCAGCCGGATTCTTCCTGAGCGTAAGCCCCCACGCCAGCAAAATGAGAAACCCGCCGATGTCAACGATGTTCACCGAAATAAATGGCGGATCACTTGCCGGTGTGTGCAGATCCACTATCTGCGATGCCATTGCCGCCCACGGTCCCATGACCGCCATAAGGCAGGCCCATCCCGCGGCGAACCAGCCCAGCTTTCGATGCCAGGCGACATGATCGCTCTCAACCAGTAGCACCTGCGCCGTTATCACGAAGAGCCAGATTACGAATACCGCAGCGTGTACATTTACAACCATCGGCGGTGTGGGTTTCTCGTGCAAATAGCGCGAGATATCCACGCCGAATCCTGCGATCATCCCCACCCATAGAATTCCGAGCCAGACCACCGAGGCTTTCCGGTCCTCCCGTGTGCTCCACGATCCGCGAACATGCCACTGGGTTCGCTGCCTCTGCACTGCGGCCGCCGCTGTTGTCACCCCACACCCCCCTGCTTTGTGTTCGCAGAACATTGCCTGACGTATTGGTATTCGTCAACGGAATTCTGGTCTAAGATGGTGTGCCGAAACGTGCCGCCGGTATCCAGGCCGCCAGCGCCGCCTCGGTGTCCATCTCCCGCAACTCGTTTTTCCCCTTTTCCCTCCACCCCTTGCCTTGCATTCTTCCCCCTGTCCCAAACCCCCGCTTTTGGACTACAATCCTGCTACTTCTTTCGAACCGACCGTGCAAAGCTCAATTGGACTATCCGCCAAATCGACCTCGAAGCTCTCGCCCGGCCTCGTACTCCATCTGCGCGATGGCCTTGACGAGCACACCGTACCGCTTGAGCGCTTCCCCGTCACTGTAGGCCGCAAACCCGAAAAGGACATCGTCCTCAAGGACGCTCGCGTCTCGCGCGACCACGCCAGGTTTAGTTGCGAGGAAGGGATCTATTTCATCGAAGACGAGGGCAGCCGTCACGGAACCTACGTCAATGGACAGCGCATCAATGGCCGCATCGAGATCCACCCTGGCGACCACATCCAGTTCGGCCCGAGCGTAACCGCCGCGCTGCAGACCGCCAGCGCCAGCAACCAGCAGGTCCTCGAACTCCTCAGCCAGATCCATGTCCCGACGAACAGCAAGAGTTCGGAACTCGAAAAGCTCACGCTCTTCCTCGAAGCCGCCCGTGCCCTCAGTTCCTCAAACGTCCTCACCGATGTCCTGAGCGTACTGCTCGACACCTGCCTCGCCCTGACCGGTGCCGAGCGGGGATTCGTCTTCCTGCGCGATGCCGAAGGCGGCGAGATGAAACTGGCAGTCGGCCGTAACAACAAGAAAGAGCCCATCACCACGGACAAGGGCATCTCGCATTCCATACTGCGCGACACCGTTTCATCGGCAGACGAGTTCATCGTCGCCGACACCACCAAGCTCAGCGACATGGCCGCGCGCCAATCGATCGTTGCCCACGATCTGCGCTCCGTGATCTCCGTCCCGCTACGCATGACCGTACAGCAGAATCGCGAAGGCCCGCAGAGCAGCGAAATCCGCGGCGTTCTCTATCTCGACAGCCAATTCATCTCCGGCGACCTCTCCAAAGTCGATCACCAGATCCTAAAGGCCATTGCCGGCGAAGCCGCGATGCTGCTCGAAAACGCGGTCCTCATGCAGGCCGAAGAAGCCCGCCGCCGCTACCAGCAGGAGCTTTCCATCGCCGCCGGCATTCAGCAGGGCCTCATGCCCGCACGCCTGCCTGATGTGCCTTTCGCGCGCGTGCGGGCTCGAAACGTTTCCTGCCGCGAAATCGGCGGAGACTTCTACGACGTGCTCTACATCAATGGCAAGCTCAACATCGTCCTCGCCGACGTGAGCGGCAAAGGTGTCTCTGCGGCTTTGCTCGCTGCCATCTTGCAAGGCCTCATCTATTCGCAACTGATGGAAGAGCGCACGCTCGCGGATGCCGCTAGCGCGATTAACCAGTTCCTTTGCTCCCGCGATCTCGGCGGCAAGTACGCCACCTTCTTTCTAGGGCGTATTCATCCCGACGGCAACATGGAATGGATTCGCTGCGGCCACGTCCCACCGGTCCGTATCCAGCCCGACAAATCCATCGAGCGCTGGGAAGAGGGGTCCATGCCCGTAGGGCTTATTCCGATCGCTGATTTCGAGATGCACACAGGCCAACTCAAACCGGGCGACCGCTTCATCGTCGTGAGCGACGGAATCACCGAGGCCGAAAACCCCGTTGATGATCTCTTCGGTGAAGAGCGCCTCGAAGGCGCCTGCCAGTGCGATGACGCCTTCACCAACATCATGGAACAGGTCGCCAACTTCCGCGGCTCCGCCGCCCAGAACGACGACATCACCCTCGTCGAGGTCACCTTCAGCGCCTGAGCTTGGTCCGAGAATGCAGCCCACGTGAGTGCGGGGAAAACGAATCGCAGTGTTCCTCTCGTCGCGCGAATGCGCGACGCCAGAAGCAACTCCTGATCCTTAGTGCCCTCGTGCCTTCGTGGTTTCCTTCCTGATAAACTGATCTGTCCCCACCCAGGAGAAACTCCCTTTGTCCACCCAGCATTCCGCCGTGCTCATGTACGGCAAGCCCGTCGCGGAAGAAATCCAGGCTCACCTGCGCGCGGAAGTCCCCGAATTCATCGCCAAATACAAGGTTGTCCCCTCGCTCGCCATCGTCCAGGTCGGCTATAACGCCGCCTCCGAGCGCTATATAAAGAAGAAGATCGAGGCCTGCGCCAAACTCGGCATGAACGCGCAGCTACGGCTGTTCCCCGATGACATCGATGCCGACTCCCTCAAGAACGAAGTCGCCCGCCTCAGCACCTCACCCGAATTCCACGGCATCCTCGTTCAACTCCCGCTGCCGCGCCACATCGAGGAGCACGAGTCCGCCCGCACCAACAAGTTCGATATCTTCGACGCCATCGGAGACGAGAAGGACGTCGACGGCGTCGGCCGCGCTGCCATCGCTTCTCTCTACCGCGCCCGCGCCGAAAAAATCCGCTTCCTTCCCGCCACCGCTCTCGCCGTCCGCCGCATGATGGCCCACTACGGAATCAAAACCCAGGGCAAACTCGCCGTCGTCGTCGGCCGCAACGACATCACCGCCAAGCCCATCCTCCACATGCTCGGCGGACGCATGTGCAACGCCGCCGCCATCTGGTGCCACCGCTACGTCTCCAAGGCCGACCAGGAGCGCCTCATCCGCGACGCCGACATCCTCGTCACCGCAGTCGGCTCCGAACACTATTCGATTACGAAGGAAATGGTGAAACCCGGCGTAGCCATCTTCGACGTCGCCACCCGCGTCGACGAAGCCGGCAAACTCCACGGCGACATCAAGAAAGACGTCGCTTCTTTCGCCGCCTACATGACGCCCGTCCCCGGCGGAGTCGGCCCCGTCACCGTCGCCGCTCTCACCGAAAACGTCTTCCGTGCCGCCAAATTCGCCACCGGCGCCGCGAAACCAGGCTACAGGTTCTGAGCCCTGAAAGCTGAAGCAGGATGCTGGCTAATGCCGTTGGGGATTTCTATCAATACAATCAATGAATGAGAAGCCCTCGCTCCTTAAGTGCGGAACCTCAAACCTTTGTTAGGTGTCTATAGATTTGTGCGGCTACCCACTGCAATAACGACGGTCATTGTTCTTGTAATGACGCTGATCTGCGTGGAGTGCAATCGTGCCCCTGAAATAAATGGCACGTTCGACCTCTCGTTTGTTTGGCGCGACCGGCAACTGCAATCTGCAACGGTTCAACCTGTCGAGCGAACCCTCACCCCGTCGGCGTTGCAGAAGGAGACTATCACAGAGTTGTCGGAGCCATACATCGCCGATACCGTGCGAGCAGCTAACCTCGACGTTGCCAGCGGATCAATTCGGATTGCGGTTTCCGGTCGTCCGCCTTACTTTGTGCAGGTCGCTCCGGTGACGATTACAACGCCAGACTTTTCGTAATTGAGCATTGAGTTGAGCAGGAGAACACCGAACAAATACGGGCTTTCGTGCGCCGATACGGCAACGTGAACCAACGAGAACTGCCCTCTAGGCAATCAGCGTTAGCAATAGCAGCATTAGGTCGGCATGACAAGAGTGTAAGGGTGTTGTTGGACTTGGGAGCGGACGTAAATGATGCTGATTACATCGGCATGACTCCACTGATGGATGCTGTCTCTGCGGACGATGCGACCGCAGTTCGGATGCTTCTCGCCGCGGGCGCGAACACGACCGTGACTAACAAATCGGGAAGGTCAGCATTGTCGTTAGCGCAGGAACTGCATCACGCTGGAATCGCCGAGTTGCTGCGTACACCCACTCTTCGTTAGTTGATGAGAAATCGGCGTAACATAATCTATCCCAAGGTGCTGGATACGTTTCACTGCCACCCACGTGCCAACTTGCGCGCACAAAAAAGGGCGCAGCCCGCGCCGCGCCCCGTGTGATTTAGTTTTGCCGTTTTTCCCTTAGCCGTTTTGCCGTTTATTTCTTCTTCTTCCCTGCCTTCACCGGCTCGGGCGGCTTCGGTGCCTCTTCCATCTTCGTATCTTTTGGAAGAGCTTTCCGTGGCAGCATCTCATCACGCATCGCAGCGTTATATAAGAAGGATGCCAGGATCACCGATGCCTGCATCATGTCCTCGCGCTGAATGCGATCGTACACGTCCATGTTCGAGTGATGCGTTCGCGAGAAGTATTCCACCG
Organism: Terriglobia bacterium; assembly: GCA_032252755.1. Classification (NCBI taxonomy): domain Bacteria; kingdom Pseudomonadati; phylum Acidobacteriota; class Terriglobia; species Terriglobia bacterium. Next base: position 10,096 of record JAVUPY010000010.1, on the reverse strand, counting down.
GGTCCTGGATGAACTGGAATCCCGGAATCCCGACGGCATCGAACGACAGGTGATCCGTCCCGCCCGTGTTCCGGTTCGTGATCGTTGTGAACCCAAGATCGCGGAACGGCTCGCCCCACGCCTCGAAGATCGGCGCCACCATCGGATTCTCCTGCGTATAAATCCCGCGCAGCTTCCCCGTCCCGTTATCGATGTTGAAGTATGCCGCGACCTTTGTCTGGTCCTGCTTCAGCATCAGCGTGCCCTGCTCGCCGCGCATGAAACTCGGCAAACCGTTGTCCTGCCCCGGCCGTTGCGGCGGAGCTTCACGCTTTCCAAAGTGATCGGAAACATACGCGCGCGAGCCGAGCAGGCCTTCTTCTTCGCCGCCCCACAACCCGATCCGGATCGTCCGACGCGGCTTTACTCCCAGCGATTGCAGAATCCGCATCGCCTCCATCGTGACCGCCACGCCCGCGCCGTCGTCCGTGGCGCCCGTACCTGCGTGCCACGAATCGATGTGCCCTCCGCACATTACGATCTCATCCTTCTTATCGGTGCCGGGGATTTCCGCGACCGTGTTCCACGAGTTCCCGTCATTGCTGTCGTCGAACTTCGCCTTGACCTCAGCCTCGACCGTCACCGGCACCTTGCGATCCGCCAGCCGCGCCAGCCGGTTGAAATGCTCCGCCGCCATGTATACCCACGGCACTCCTTCAGCCTCGCCCTTCTTGTATGCCTGTGAGCCGCCAACGAAGATCAAACCCTCGTCTCCGCGGCTGCCTTCGATCACCAGCGCCGGTTTCTCATCGGCAATGAACTTCTGCAGCTCGCGTTGGAACGCAAACCGTCGAATGATATCTTCGCGTGAAAAGACCCGCCCGGTCGGATCCGTAAACCGCGCGCCTGGAACGTTGTAAGCGCCGATCTCCGACAGACCCTTATCGTCGTAGCGCTTCAGCGCTGCTTCGTTCTGTGGCTTCAAATCACGTACTTCGCCCAGCAGCACGATCTTGCCGGCGAGCGCGCCCTTCAGTTTCTCCAGATCTTCTTTCGTCGTGGCATTGAGGTGCACAACCTCGCCCTTCACCACCCCATTCGTTCCAGGCGTCCACGCCTTGGGAATTACATAAAGTTGCGCACGGTCCGGAGAAATCATCTCCACCGTCGCTCCATCCGTCTCCCATCCGCGCCCGAACGGAAACGTCTCCAGGTGCGCATTCTGCAATCCCCAGCCTGCCATGGTGTCGCGAGCCCATTCATTCGCTCGCTTCTGGTTCGCCGAACCCGTAAGCCGCTGCCCCAACCGGTCCGACATGTCCTCCATGATCTCCATCACCTTGGAATTATGAAAACCCTCATTTCGAATCTTCGTCACCATCTGAAGATCCGGCTTGTCGCTAGAATTCTGTGCCGCAACCGGGACCGCGCACGCCGCGCATATCAATGCAATTGCAGCAATAACCACAGAGTTCACTACTCGGCCGCTTCTCATCACCAGTGAATCCTTTCAGAAACAGCTCGATCCGCGCCTCTCAGATCGAACTGCAAAAATGAGTAAGAATGTGCGGACGGAGTGTAGCACCTGCGTGCCATGCGCCTCCCGTGAAATCATTCACTCGCGTGCCTTCTCACTGTAAAGAATTCTGAAGAAGTTCAGTAGCTCTCGAGGCTCCAAAGAGACGCGGAGCATCGTGGTTCTACCTTCTCCATAAGGACGCGCGACGATCTTCGCCAGTTCCGTTTCCTATTTTGGATTCCCAAAATGGATCAACCTAAGTGAAGCTGAACCCGCAACCGTCGTGAGCCCGCTCGATCCGCGCCTAAATCCCTGATCCCAGTCGCATTCGCCACAAATTCGTTTGGAACTCCGTTTGCTTTTCTTCTGACGGAGCTCCGAATGGAAACTCGCACCGAACCCGCGCCGCCCAAGACCATCCTCCTCGTCGAAGACGAAGATTTTGTTCGCAACGTCACTCGTGAAGTCCTCGAACTCCACGGGTATCAAGTCCTTGAAGCCATCGACGCCGATGAGGGGTTGGAACTCTATGGGGAGAACATTGACATCATCGACCTTCTCCTCACCGATGTCGTGATGCCCGGCAGAAACGGCCGTGAATTCGCGAATCAACTGCTCGCCCTGCGACCCGGGCTGAAGGTCATCTTCATGTCCGGCTACACCGACCGTGCCGTCGTGCGCGAAAGCTTTTCCGATCCCAACCTCAACTACTTGCAAAAACCTTTCACGCTCGACACTCTCGCCGACAAAGTCCGGCACGTGCTGGAGCAAACGCCACCTCATACCTCAACCTGCGACCCAATGCCGATGCCGTCCCTTGCACCGTGAGAGCACCGTGTCACGGCGGCGATAATTTCATTCGCGATCTCCGGCAGCGGCAAGACCTTGCTCACCACTCCCGCCGTGGCGCACGCCTTCGGCATTCCATAGACGACGCTCGTCTCCTCGTCCTGCGCCACCGTATAACCGCCCGCCGCATGAATCGCGGTCATCCCTGCCTCGCCATCGTTTCCCATTCCCGTCAGGACGACTCCCATTGCGCGAGGCCCCAGCACTTCTGCCGCGCTCAACATCGTCACGTCCACCGAAGGCATGTGCAACGTGTCGCTCGGAGTCTTCGTCAACCGCACAGCGTACCGCGAATACGATTTCTGTTGGATCGCGACGTGCCACCCCGCGGGGGCAATCAGAACCGTTCCGGGCTCGATCAAGTCATTCATCTCCGCTTCTTTCACGTGAATGCTGCACATACCGTCCAACCGCGCCGCGAAAGGTGCGGTGAACCCAGGCGGCATGTGCTGAATGATTACAATGCCTACCGGCAAATTCCCCGGAAGCACCGGTAGAATTTGCTGCAGCGCCCTCGGTCCCCCCGTCGACGATCCGATACAGACCAACGAGGGCGCCACTCCCATCGCGCGCGGATCCCTGGTCTGGCGCCAGACCTCATTGTGGATGCTCCCGTTCTTACGCCTGTTCCGGAGCCGGCTCTCCGCCGCCGCCTTGATCTTCGCGATCAACTCTCTCCGGATCTGTGTTACATCCAGTCCCCCCGCGCCATGCTTCGCGACATAGTCGAACGCCCCATATTCCAAAGCCTGAAACGTGGCATCGGCTCCGTCTTGCGTCAGCGAACTCACCATGATCACCGGTCTCGGATTGCTCGCCATCAACGCCTGTACGGCTTCCAAGCCGTTCATTCGCGGCATTTCGATATCCATTGTGACCACGTCGGGATCGAGTTCTGCTGCCATATCAAGCGCCTCGTATCCGCCATGCGCACAACCCACGACTTCCAGTTCGGAGTCCGACTGGATTATTCGCTTCAGTGCCAGCCGGATGAACGAACTGTCATCCACGACCAGCACTCGTACAGTCCGGGCTTTTGCTTCCTCTCTCATCGCAAACGAAACAGAACCGTCACCAGTTCCCGAACCTCGTTGATGTAACCGTCGAGTTCATACGTGAACCTCTCCAGGTCTGTGCGCCACAGCACCGGAAACTTCTCCGCCAGGAACTGAAATGCGCTTTCCTCGGTCAGGCACACGCAACGCTTCTCAGCAAAGCCGTATCCCAAGCCCCGCAACCGGCACAGTTGATCGGCGACACTCACCAGAGCCACCGACTCCCGTGCTACCGTGGCCCGCTCGAACTCGTGATGCCGCCGGATTACTTCTTTCAATTCCGCATCCAGGCCCCACCGTTCTGCCAGTAGTGCCCCCGTCACACCGTGTCCGAAGCCGATCACCATCGGCTCCGTTTCGTCGAACCCCCGGCCCTCTTCTCGCGCAATTCGCGCCGATTCGAGAAACAGCTCCGGGACCACGGTCATGTTCACGATCAACCCGATGTCGTGCAGCAATCCCGACAGGTACGCCCGCTCTGGTCCCTGGAATCCGATCCTGCGCGCGAACCTGCGGCTCACCAGGGCCACTCCCAACGAGTGCTCCCAAAGCGTCTTCACATCGAAGCCGTCCCCCTGGTTTGGAGCCATCTTCAGGATCGAGCACGTAGTCGCCATCTGCCTGACCCGGTCGATTCCCAGTGCCAGAACCGCGCCCCGGATCGTCGACACATTCTTGTACCGCCCGAACAGCGGCGAATTCGCCATCTGCAAAATTTGTGCGGCCAATGACTTGTCGTGTCCAAGCAGTTCAATAACCCTCTGCACGTCCACTGTTTCCGGCGGCTCCTGCAGCAGTTTCAGCAACGGCACCAATATCGCCGGGATGCTCGGAATTCGATCCAGCGCCCCAATCTTTGCCGCCATCTCATCCACCGAAATCGCATGCATCGTGCTCATCGTCCTGCCATCACTTTCTGTGACTTCAGGTACCCGGTCGCCGTGGGGTAGTGAACCAGTTTGAAATCCTCTGAAACTCCAAACAGCGACTCCGCATGACCAAGGAACAGGTGCGAATCCGCAAGCAGGTTGTTATAGAAGTGCTGCACCACTCGTCTTTTGCTCGCGGTATCGAAATAAATGAGGACATTGCAGCAGAAGATGACGTCCATCCCCTTCATGAACACCATCCTCGAATCGTCAAGCAGATTGATGCGGCTGAATCGAACTTGCGAACGAACCTCGCGTTTTACCCGGTACAGATCACCTTCGCGTTCGAAATACTTATTCAGGTAATACCCCTTCACGTTTCGCAGCGCATAATCGCCATAGATTCCTGCCTGCGCCTTAACCAGCGAATTCTCGTTCAAATCGCTTGCCAGCACTTCGAACGTCCAGTTCTTTAACACACCGGCACTGTTCTCGATCAGCAGGATTGCCAGCGTGTACGGTTCCTCACCCGTCGAACACCCTGCACTCCAGATCCTCACATGATGCAGCCCCTGTCCCATCTTCCGCGCCACCAGTTCCGGCAGAATCACGTTCTGCAGCGCGTCCAGTTGCGACTGGTTCCGAAAGAAGCAGGTTTCGCCTACCGTGATCTCGTTCAGCAGATTCTTGATCTCCGCCGCTCGTCCCGCGCGTGACGTCAGGAAGCTGAAGTACTGCATCAGCGAAGTCGCGTTCACCACCGCCATGCGCCGCATGCAGCGTTCCTCGAGCGATCGAAATCGCGACTCCGGTATGAATATCCCGCATTCTTCGTAGACCAGGTTCCGGATCTGTCCCACTTGCGCGCTCGTCGCTGCGACCGTTCCCGTTGCATCGACCCCGATCGGCCTTGGTGCGGGCGACGTCATTGCACACGACCTGCGCATGAACGTTTCGCTGTTTCCACCAGCGATGCCGGATCGAGCACCAGCCTCACGCGTCCATCTCCGCCAATCGTCGCTCCCGTAATGCTCGGGGCCTCGCGTAGGAACTCGCCCATTGGCTTGATCACCGTCGATTCCTGTCCCAGCAACCGGTCTACCAGCAGCGCAATCCGCATGTCCCCCAGCGCCAGAATCACCGCCCGGCAGTTCTGCATCTGTGCCCCTTTGACGCTAAATATCTCGCCAAGCCGCAACACAGAAACGGTGCAACCGCTCAGGCAAAGCACCTCTCGTCCATCGACGAGATGAAGGTCCGCGTTCTCCACCCGAACCGTTTCCTGCACCGCATGTAGCGGCAATGCATACACCTCCTCTCCGACACCCACCAGCAGCACTGGGAGAATTGCCATCGTCAGCGGCGCTCGAATCCTGATCGTCGTGCCCTTTCCCTCCATGCTCTCCAATTCCACCGTCCCGTTCAGCTTCTTCACATTGCTGCGGACCACATCCATCCCGACGCCGCGGCCCGACACATTGTTCACCTTTTCCGCCGTACTCATCCCCGGGAGAAAGATCAAGTCCAGGATTTCCCGCCGCGAGAGCATCTTCGCCCGCTCTGCGGCAACAAACCCCTTCTCGACTGTCTTTGCCAACACCAACTCCGGGTCGATGCCTTTTCCATCATCCGCGACACAAATCACGATCTGATCGCCCTCTGGCCGCGCCTCGACGACAAGCGTTCCGTTCTCCAGCTTGCCCGCAGCTTTTCTCTTCTCCGCCGTCTCAATCCCGTGGTCGATCGCGTTCCGCACCAGGTGCACTAGCGGGTCACTGATCTGCTCTACCATGGTCTTGTCGATCTCTGTTTCCTGACCGCGAATCACCAGTTCGACATGCTTCCCAAGCGCTCCCGCGACATCCCGCACCATTCTGGGCAATCGGCGGAACACCGTCTCGATCGGCACCATGCGCGTCTGCAGGCTCGCCGTCTGCAGTTCATCTGTGATGAAACTCAACCGCGTCGCCGAGGAATTCAGCGCACCGTCCATCTGTTCTTTAGAAATCTGTCCCCCGCTGACTTCTCGGCTTAACTGCACCAGGCGGTTTCTCTCCAGCACCAATTCCCCGACCAGGTTCACCAGGAAATCCAGTTTGCGCACGTCCACACGCATGGTCGTGTTGTCCGACACCGACGCCACGATCCCCTGCTTGCTCAACGCCTGCTCGATGTGGGTGGGCGTCGCGATCTCGTGTTCGACCAGTACTTGCCCGAGTTTTTTCCCCGTGCTCTGCGACTCGGCCAGCGCTGCGTTCAGATCCGCTTCCTCGATCACCGGCTGGGTCGACAATATCCCGCCGAGCTTTACGTGATTCGCCCCCTCGTGCGCCGTCTTCAGCGCCACAATCAGCGACGCATTGTCATACTGCAGTTCACGATGATTCGCAACGTCGGCAAGCATGGCGCGCACCCGATCGCACACCCGAAGCATCACGTCGGTAATCGCCGCCGTCGGTCGGCACTCCTCGCGCCGCATCGCGTTCAAAACGTCTTCCGCCTCGTGCGTCAGTTCGACAATGAAATCGAACTGCAGGAAGCTCGACGTCCCCTTGATCGTGTGCATCGCGCGGAAAATCCGGTTGAGAGTCTCGTTATCGCTCCCGCCTTCGATCCCGAGGAGGTCCTGCTCCATGCTCTGCAGTTGCTCCTCGCTCTCGGTGACAAATTCCCTTAACAAACCCTCGTCCTGTGCCAGATCATCCGACATATGAGCTTCTTGTGGCATACCCTTCCCAAGTCGTGATGTTCGACGTGAGACGGTGGCTCTGTCCCCTTTTATCGACCCACATTGGGCTTCACTTTATCGGCCGTTCAGCCTCCCACTGCTTCTCAGGAACGGATCTTCCCGAAGTCCCTTTCGCCAGGATGACCAAATCCACTCGCCGATTCATCTGTCTTCCCTCTTTCGTCGCATTGGTCGCTGTCGGATGAAACTCGCCGTAGCCCGATGCCGACAACCGCTCGGGCGCAAAGCCGTGCTCCTGGATCAGCTTGCGAATCACTTCCGTTGCACGCGCCGTCGACAACTCCCAGTTCGACTTGAAATGCGCTGTGTGAATCGGGACGTTGTCGGTATGACCCTCGATCCTTACGTTGCACGGATACTGTTTGATTAATCCGGCGACACGCCCGAACGATTTCTCGGAATCCTTCCGCATTACCGCCGACCCGCTATCGAAAAAGCCCAGTTCCCGAAGGCTGATGACCAAACCATCCGGGCCGATGTGCAGCGCAATTTCGTGCCTTTGAATTTCCTGGGCCAGCGCATCCTCAAGTTCGCGCTTCAATGTCCCAAGATCCGGACTGCTCATCGGCGGTCCTAGCACCTTCGGCGGTGTCATCCGCGCCAACTCCTCCAAATCCGAGCGCGGCTGCGCCGGCCCTCCGCCGCCATCCTCCGTTGGAGGACCAATATTTTTCCCCTGGAACACCCCCATTTCCTGAAAGGCCGTCTGGATGGCAAACGCTAATTGCCCCATCTTCTTTTTGTCCACCTGCGACGACGCGTATAGCACCACGAAAAACGCGAACAGCAGCGTGATGAAGTCGGCGTACGACACCAGCCAGCGTTCATGGTTCTCGTGCGCGGGATGTTTCTTCCTCCGGCTCATGCCTCCGCCTCGGCCTGCGCTTTCTTCGTCTCCTTCGCCTCTTCCTTCTTCGTCTCCTGCAAATACCCCAGCAGCTTCGTCTCGAGCATCCGCGGGTTCATTCCCTCCAGAATCGAAATCACTCCCTCCAGCGTCATCTCGCGCAACATCTGCTCCTCCCGCATTCGCAGCTTCAACTTGCCCGCGGTCGGCAGGAAAAAGAGGTTTGCCGCTCCCACGCCATAAATCGTCGCCACGAATGCCACTGCAATTCCCCGTCCCACTTCATCGATGTTCTGCAAATGCTGCATCACCTGGATCAACCCAAGCACCGCCCCGATAATTCCGATAGTTGGCGAAAATCCGCCGGCCGACTCGAATACCTTCGGCACGTGCTCATCGCGCTCTCCGATGTTGTCCAACTCCAGTTCCATGATCTTCCGCAGCTCTTGTGGCTCCGTCCCATCTACCGCCAGCATCAGCGACTTCTTCAGGAAGGGGTCCCCAATCTTCTCCGTCTCCGCATCCAGCGACACGATCCCGTTCTTTCGCGCCTGGTTCGCATACCCTACAAGCTGAGTAATCATCTGCCCCGCATTGAGTTTCGGCTCTACAAACACGTCGATAAACCTTCGGAATGCCGTCAACACGATTGGCAACGGAAACTGCAATAACACCGCCCCAAACGTCCCCCCAAACACGATCATCGCCGCCGTAGGCTGTAATATCTGGCCGAGATTCCCTCCCTCGATCAGCAGCCCGGCGGTAATTCCGCCCAGTCCCACCAGCACGCCGCTCACGCTGGCCTTATCCACTAAATGCCCCCGTTCTACTTCCGTTCACAAGCAAATACCCGGTGCTCCATTCATGCCTTTTTTGGATCTGAGTGGGGTGGTTCACGCTCGGCCTCTCCCGAACTTTGCGCCTTTGCCGCTCCGTGCAGGTCCGCCAATAGTTCCCGCCGAAACACAACCACCCGCCGGACCACCTCTTCCGTGCTCTCCCGCACCACCAGCTTCTCCCCCGTTACCAACGTGATGACGGTGTCCGGCGCCTGCTCGACGAGCTTGATCAGGTCGGCATTCACCACCAGCGGCTGATTGTTCAATCGAGTCAACTGAATCACGACACCCTCGCTCCGCAAATCATCACGAAACTTTTTCATCGGCACCGAAGACCTTTTTCTTCATTTCCGCCGATGTCCGTTCTTTGGTTTCAATGGCACGATGGTCCGGTCGTCCGATGGCACGATTCATTACTTCCGTACCATCTCCCTAAAGCTCTCTCTCGCCCTGCCGATGAAATATCTGAAAACGGCCAAGGTTCCAAAAGCGGAACTCGGCAGCGGGCACACAGCTCGCGCTTGTAGCGACTGCCAAGCGGAACCCCACGCACAAGGAGAAACTTATGTCACTCAGCATTCTCAACAACATTCCGTCACTGGCCGCGCAAAACCAGCTGTCGATCACCGGGGCTTCGCTGCAGAAGACGCTCTTCCGGCTTTCTTCTGGCTCGCGTATCAATTCCGGCGCAGACGACGCAGCCGGCCTGGCCATCGCAGACGGCCTCCACGCCAACGTCACCGCGCTGACACAATCCGCGCGTAATGCCACCGACGGCATTGGTATGTTGCAGGTCGCCGACGGTTCCCTGGGACAGATCACCAGCCTGCTGAACCGGGCCGTCACCCTCGCCACCGAAGCCGCAAGTGACACCGTCACCAGCGACCAGATCACCGCCCTCAACGCCGAATACACGCAGATCCAGGATCAGATCGACAAGATCGGCGGCAAGACGACCTACAACGGATCGGCAATCTTCGGGCGAACTTCGGCAACCATCTTCATGAGCGACGGAAGCGGCGCTGCCAACGCCACCTCCCTCGATATCTCCAGCGCTCTTGGCTCCGTGGATTCCGCGGGCCTCGGCCTGACCGCCACCGGTTTCACGGACTCGACGGGAGCCGCCGCAGAACTCGACCTGATCACCAGCGCTATCGGAACCGTAGCCGGCCTCCGCGGCACGGCCGGCGCCTACATGAACCAGCTCCAGAGCGCGACCAACGTCATGAATAACCAGGTGCAGAACCTCTCCGCCTCCGAGGACGGGATCCGCGCCGCCGACATCGCGCAGGAAGTCGCGAACCTTACGAAGTTCAACATCCTGAACCAGACCGGCATCTCCGCTCTGTCTCAGGCCAACCAGATGCAGCAAAGCGTGCTCTCTCTGTTG